>JALYNA010000248.1 GCA_030773455.1 Actinomycetota bacterium | reverse complement strand
CGTCGCCGACCCGCTGGGGATGGACGTCATGGACGCCGCCAAGGGCGTCGTCGACATCGTCAACATCCAGATGGAGGAGGCCATCAAGGGCATCTCCACCATGCGCGGCTACGACCTGCGCGACTTCACCCTCGTCGGCTTCGGCGGGGCGGGGCCGGTGCACACCGCCGCGATGATGGAGGACCTGCACATGGCCGGGGCGCTGATCCCGGCCCACCCGGGTGTCCTCTCCGCCCTCGGCCTGATGATGGCCGACGTCCAGCACGACTACGTGCGGTCGCGGCTCGACGCTCTCGACGCGCTCACCGGACCCGACATGCTGGCGATCGTCGACGACCTCGTCGCCGCCGCCCGCGCGGACCTCTCGGAGGAGGGCTTCGCCGACGAGTCGATCGAGATCGACTACACGCTCGACATGCGCTACCGCGGACAGGGCTACGAGGTGCCGGTCAAGGTCTCGCGGACGGCGCTGGAGACCGGCGACGTTCCCACCATGCGCAAGGCGTTCGACGCCGAACACCTCGACCGGTTCGGCCACGCCGCGCCCGAGGAGTCGGTGGAGGTCGTGTCCTACCGGGTAACCGGCCGCGGCCTGGTGCCCGAGGTGAAGCTGCTCGAGCATGAGCCGGTGGGCCGGCCGCTGGCGCAGGCCCAGGTCGACACCCGCGCCGTCCGCTTCGGCGACGAGACCGTCGACACCCCGATCTACGCCCGCGAGCTGCTCGACGTCGGCGTCACCTTCACCGGCCCGGCCATCGTCGACCAGGAGGACACCACGGTCGTCGTCCTCCCCGGCCAGCCGGTCGAGGTCGACCGCTGGCGCAACCTGCGCATCTCCCCGGCGCCCAGGTCCGCCCCGTCAGGGTCTCAGGAGACCTCCCCATGAGCAGCACGATGCGCGTCGCCCCGGTCACGTTCCAGGTGCTGCGGGCCCGCCTGTCCGGCGTGGTCCAGGAGATGCAGTTCTCCCTGTTCCGCACTGGCTTCTCCACCATCATCCGCGAGTCGCAGGACGCCTCGTGCGCGCTGCTGGACCCCCAGGGGCGGGTCGTCGCCCAGCACGTCGTCCTCCCGCTGCACATCGGCGCCTTCCCGGCCTGCACCGCCGCGGTGCTGCGGGACTTCGGCGACGACCTGCGCGAGGGCGACACGTACCTGATCAACCACACCTACGACGGCGGCAGCCCGCACGCGCCGGACTTCTTCCTCATCTGCCCGGTGTTCATCGGCGGCGAGCTGCTCGGGTTCGCCGCGTCGATGGCGCACAAGGGCGACATCGGCGGTCCCGTGCCGGGCAGCTGCTCGGCGTCGGCGACCGAGATCTACAACGAGGGCATCCACCTGCCCGCCGTCCGCTACCAGCGCGACGGCGAGACCAACCGCGACATCGAGCGCATCATCGCCGCCAACAGCCGCACCCCCGAGGTCGTGCTGGGCGACACCCGCGGTCAGCTCGGGTCGGTGCGGGTGGGAGAGCGCCGGCTGCACGAGATCGCCGAGCGGCACGGTCTGGGGGAGCTGCGCGTCTACTTCGGCGACGTGCTGGCCGTCTCCGAGCAGCGGGTGCGCGACGCGCTGCGCAGCTGGCCGGACACCGTGGCCGAGGCCGAGCGGTTCGTCGACGACGACGGCATCGACCTCGAGCACTCCTTCCGGCTGCACGTGACCGTGCGCAAGACCGGCGACCGGATCGAGTTCGACTTCACCGGGTCCGACGACCAGACCCGGGGACCGGCCAACATCCGCCCGCCGCTGCTGCGCGCCGCCTGCGCCTACGTGGTCATCTCGCTGCTGGGCCCGGACACCTACGTCAACTCGGGCCTGCTCGACGCCATGGACATCACCACCCGCCCGGGCAGCGTCGTCGACCCGCACTTCCCGGCCGCCGTGAACACCTACAACCCGACCGTGCACGCCGTGGTCGACGCCGTCTTCGACGCCATGAGCGCGATCGTGCCCGGCCGCGGGCGGGCCGACGGCTGCGCCAGCCGGTCGTTCGTGATGAGCGGTGGCCGCGAGCCCGGCACCAAGAAGTACGTGCAGTACGAGATCTTCGGCGGTGGAACGGGGGCGCTGAAGGACCGGGACGGCGTCTCGGGGTCGTCGGTGAACCACACCAACGGCAAGATCGCGCCGATCGAGATCGTCGAGAGCGAGTACACCGCCCGCGTGAAGCGGCTGGAGCTCATCCCCGACTCGGGCGGGGCCGGCCGCTTCCGCGGCGGCCTGGGCATCCTGCGGGAGTACGAGGTCGTCGAGCCGGCCCGGTTCTCGCTGCGCTCGACCCGGCACAAGGTCGCCCCGCTGGGCGTCGACGGCGGTCACCAGGGCCGGATCGGCCGGCTGACGGTCAACCCGGGGACGCCGCGGGAGCGGGTGCTGCCCTCGCGGTACTCGGACCTGCCGCTGCAGCCGGGGGACACCTTCCGGCTGGAGACGCCCGGCGGTGGCGGGTACGGCAACCCGCTGGAGCGGGACCCCGACGCGGTCGTCGCCGACGTCGCCTCGGGCTACGTGACGGTGCAGGCGGCGCTGGAGTCCTACGGCGTCGTGGTGTCCCCCGACGCGAAGGGCGCCGTCGTCCTCGACCGGGACGCCACCGAGCGGCTCCGGGACCAGCGGGCCCAGGACGCGCCGGCAGCCGACCTCCGGGCGCCGGCCCTCGCACAGGAAGTGATCGCCGAATGACTCCCCCTACTCAGGCCGTGGCGGGCAAGCTCCGGGGCAGGGTCGCCGTCGTCACCGGCGGCGGCCGCAACGTCGGCGAGGCGATCGCGGTGCGGTTCGCCCGGGAGGGCGCGAAGGTCGCCGTCGTCGACCTCGACGCCGACCGTGCGCGGCACACCGTCGACCTGGTGGAGAAGGAGTCGCCGGGCGCCGGCGCGGCCTTCGTCTGCGACGTGTCGGACTCCGCGTCGGTGCAGCAGATGGCCGCCGCCGTGGTGGAGACCTTCGGCGGGGTCGACGTCCTGGTCAACAACGTGGCCATCACCGACCGCGGTGCCACCGTGCTCGACCTGGACGAGGACGAGTGGGACCGGGTCCTGAAGGTGACCCTGACCAGCGTCTTCCTGTGCACGAAGTACGTCGGCAAGCGGATGGTCGAGACCGGCCGCGGCGGCTCGGTCATCACCATCGGCTCGACCTCGGGGTACCGCGCCCGGCCCAACGCCACCGCCTACCCGGCGGCCAAGGCCGCCGTCATCAACCTCACCCGGTCCTTTGCCGCGCAGCTGGCGCCCTACGGCATCCGGGCCAACTCCGTGACGCCGAACAAGGTCGGCTCCCCGGTCGGCCAGGACGTGGAGCCGGAGGACCGCAAGCGCAGGAACCTGGTGGGCCGCGGCGGGCGCCCGGAGGACATCGCGAACGCGGTGCTGTTCCTGGCCTCGGAGGAGTCCGGCTTCATCGACGCCACCGACCTGCTGGTCGACGGCGGCGTGCTGCACGGCCCCATGGACTGAGGGGCGGGCACTGATGCCCCGCTTCTCCAACGTCGGTGGCGTGCAGGGCTTCGGCCCCGTCGACCCGTCGGACAACCACCGACCCTTCGACTGGGTGTGGCAGGCGCGGGTGTGGGCGCTGAACAACGTGGTGCCGCCGCGGTTCGGGCACAGCACCGACGAGAAGCGCGACCTGGGCGAGCAGCTGCCCGCGCGGGTGCAGATGGAGCAGGGCTACTACGAGCGCTGGCTGACCCGGCTGGAGATCCTGCTGGTCGAGGACGGCGTGCTGGCGCCCGGAGAACTGGACGCCGCCGTGGCGGCGGTGGAGGCGGAGCTGGCAGCGGGTCGGCCGACCGGGGAGCACCGGACATGGGACGAGGAGAGCGGTGGCGCCCGGCCCTGGGCGACGAGGTACGAGTGAGCGCGGCCGATCCGGACGAGTTCCGCCGGGTGCCCGGCTACCTGCGCGGGCAGGTCGGCGTGGTGGTGGGGGAGTGCGGCGCGAAGCCGCTGCCCGTGGGGCACGGCGCCGGTGAGGTCGTCGGTGCACCCGAGCCGGTGCTGACCGTGCGGTTCGACGCGGCGCGGGTGTTCGGCCCGACCGGCGCGGGCTGCTCCCTGCACGCCGACCTGTGGCTGAGCAACCTGGAACGGACGCCGTGACGGCCGACGCGACCAACGAGCGGATCACCCGGCGGGTCGCCGTCCTCGAGCGGCTGCTCGAGGACAAGGGCGTCCTGGAGCCCGGCGAACTGGACCGTGCCCTCGACGGCTTCGTGGCGCGGGCGATGCCGCTCAACGGGGCGCGCCTGGTGGCCCGCGCCTGGGTGGACGACGGCTTCCGCGCCGAGCTGCTGGCCGACGGCGGCGCGGCGGCGGCCACGATGGGCATGCCGGTCGGCCCCGCCGGGCACGGCGAGGTGGACCTGCGGGTCGTCGAGAACAGCGATGACGTGCACAACGTCGTCGTCTGCACGCTGTGCTCCTGCTACCCGCTGCGCCTGCTGGGGACGCCGCCCACCTGGTACAAGACCGCCGCCTACCGGTCGAGGGTGGTGCGCGACCCGCGCGGGGTGCTGGCCGAGTTCGGGCTGACGCTGCCGCCGGAGCGCGAGGTCACCGTCTGGGACTCGACCTCGCACGTGCGGTACATGGTGCTGCCCCGCCGTCCGTCCGGCACCGACGGGATGGGTGAGGACCAGCTCGCCGCCCTCGTGCGCCGCGACGCCCTCATCGGGGTGGCCGAGGTGCCCTCTCCCGCCTGACCCCCGCACACCCCACCGCGTTCCCCCCCGTCCCGGAGGCCTCCCGTGCTGCTGATCAACAACTCCGACGTCGAGCAGGTCCTCGACGCGCGGATGTGCCTGGACGCGCTCGAGGGCGTCTTCCGCGAGATTGCCGTCGGGGAGGCCGTCGGGCTCGGCCGGATGGACCTCTACGTCCCCTCCGGGGAGGAGCAGGCGCCGTACTACCGCTGGGCGGTGATGGCCGGCGGCAGCCGCAAGGACGGCTACGTCTGTGCCCGGATGCTCTCGGACATGGTCGCCTGGCCGCGGGAGTACGGCAGCATCCGGGAGAACAAGTACGCCCGGCAGCCGGGGACGTTCTGCGGCCTGCTGTTCCTCTTCAGCGCCCGGACCGGCGAGCCGGTCGCGATGATCAACGACGGGGTCCTGCAGCACGTCCGGGTGGCCGGCGGGGCGGGGCTGGGCGTCAAGTACCTGTCCCGGGAGGACAGCAGCACCGTGGGGATGATCGGCTCCGGCGGCATGGCGCGCACGTACCTCGACTCGTTCCTGCAGTCGAGGGCCATCACCCGCGTGCAGGTCTACAGCCCCAACCCCGCGAACCGGGAGGCCTACGCGCGCGAGATGGCGGAGCGGCACGGCATCGACGTCGTCCCCGTGGAGTCGGCGCGGGAGGCCGTCCGTGGCACGGACATCGTCGCGATCTGCACGTCGTCCAACGAGCCGGTCTTCCTCAACGAGTGGCTGGAGCCCGGCATGCACGTCACCAACCTGACCTCGGTGGATGTTGAGCGCGACCTCTACCGGACGGTCGACGTCGCGATCCGCCCGGGGCAGGCCACGCCGCGCCTCGAGCGCTACCCCGAGGAGACCTTCCACGCCCGCGCCGGCTACCTCGCCTACGTCGCGGGCACGCCCGAGGAGCGCGCCATCGTGCCGCGGGTCGACCTGCCGGCGGACTTTCTGGACATGGCGCGCCTCTCCGACCTCGTCGCCGGCCGGGTCGAGGGCCGCACGAGCCCGGAGCAGACGTCGTTCTTCAACAACGTCGGCGCGATCGGTGCCCAGTTCGAGGCCGTGGCGGCCGCGGTGTACGAGCGCGCGCGTGCCGCAGGCGTCGGCACCGAGATCCCGACCGAGTGGTTCCTGCAGGACGTGCGTGACTGACAGCGCGCCCTCGCCGTCCTCCGCACTGGGCAGTCGCCGGAGGGCGCAACCACACGATCGGACGCAGTCGCCGGCGCGACTCTGGGGGGCGCCGGCGATGGACGTGCTGTGTTCCCCCACGACGCAAGCCCGGTCCGGCGGTGGCGGTCTCTGCCCATGGGGAAGGACGTAGCACTGACGATGCACGCGACCGACGTTCCCGTGGATCGCCGAGGGACGCCCAGAACCAGGCGCCGGCTCATCCTCGTCTCCATCACGACGGGCACCTTCATGGCCAACGTCGACGCGGCCGCCGTGACCGTGGCGCTGCCCACCATGGCACGCGAGTTCGACGTCGGTCTCGACGCGCTGCAGTGGGTGATCTCCGGCTACTTCCTGACCATCACCGCGGTCCTCCCGATGTCCGGGCGACTCGCCGACATCGTGGGACGCAAGCGCATCCTGAACACCGGGTTGGCGGTCTTCGTGATCGCGTCCTTGCTCGTCGCTCTGGCGCCGACCTTTCCGCTGCTCACCGCGGCGCGGGTCCTGCAGGGCGTAGGGGCGTCGATGTTCATGGCAACGATCATGGCCACCGCCGTCACGACCTTTCCGCCAGACGAGCGCGGCCGGGTCCTGGGACTCCTCACCAGCGTCGTCGCTGCCGGGACCGTCGTCGGTCCGGGACTGGGCGGCGTGCTGACCGATGCCTTCGGATGGCGCTCGATCTTCCTCATCAATGTGCCCATCGGCCTGCTGGGCGCGGTCGGGACCTTCGTCCTCCTGCCGGCTGATCGGACTGTCGGCCGCCCGTCGGCGAAGGACCTCGACCTGGTGGGTGCTCTGCTGTTCGCCGGGTTCTCGAGCTCGCTCCTCCTCGGCCTCGGGGCCGGTCCGAGCGCTGGTTGGTCCGACCGGGTCACCCTCGGGCTGCTGGGGGCATCGCTGATTGTCCTGGGACTGTTCGTGGCCCAGGAGGCTCGGTCTGCCGGTCCCGTCATCGATCTGGGGTTGTTCCGTCGCCGGGTCTTCGGTCTGGGGAACGTCGCCGCCTTCCTCTCCTTCGTGCTCATGCTCTTCCCGGCGGTCCTGTTCCCCCTGTACCTGCACGAGGTCATGCAGTGGTCGCTCGGCGCGACAGGGATCCTCATGACGCTCCAGGCGGTGTTCATGCTGCTCGTCTCGCCCGTGGCGGGCTGGTGGAGCGACCGCAGGGGTTCCAGGCGGCCCGCCCTCGCGGCTCTCGGCCTGATCAATGCCGCCATGACCGGAAGCGTGTTCCTCGGGTCGGCCTCACCACTGTGGCTGATCGGTGTGGTCCTGGCCTTCTTCGGTGTGGGATTCGGCCTCTTCCTCTCGCCGAACAACTCCGCGGTGATGGGGGACCTCGCCCGCGACCGCGCCGGGACAGCGGGCGCGATCCTGGCCACCGTCCGGAACCTCGGGAAGTCCGTCGGTGTCGCGCTGGCGGTGGTGCTCTACTCCGCGTTCGCCGGGACGTCGGCGACTGTGGCCGTGGAGCCGGCCGTGCTGCTCTCGGGCTTCCGCGGAGCCTTCATGGTGGGTGCGGTCCTCGCCGTCGTGGCGCTCGTGGCAGTGGTCCTCATGTACTCGGGGCAGGAGCCCGGCTCTGCACGCTCGAAGGGCAACCGGACCTCGTAACTCGTCGAGGCGAACGGAGTTCTGCCGGCCCACGGTCGCGCCCGGACGGCGCAGCCCGATAGACGTCGTCGACCGGCTCATGTCGATGACTGCGGTCCGCGCCACGGGGTGGTCGTCGACGACCAGAGGGCAACGGTGCCGGCCGTCGCCGACGGCTTTCGTCCCGCTCAGGCAAGGTCGGCGGCGCGCAGCTGCCGACGGCGGTCGTCGTCCTCCAGCCCGACCACTCGACGATCAGCTGTCACGGACGGTGACTGGACAGACGTCCGCGGACGGGGCCGGATCTCGGTTGAGTCGGCGTAGGCGTGGGAGCAGCAGGACCCCCGCGACGAGAGCAGTCGCGCCGGCGACGACGAAACCGGAACGGGGGCCCCACGCCTCGATCATCCAGCCCAGGAGCGGGCCGCCCAGCGGAATGGAGCCCAGGAAGATCAGTTGGTGCAACGCGATGACGCGGCCCTGCATGGAACGGTCCGCGCGCAGTTGCAGGATCGTGCGGGCCAGGGTGTTGAACACGATGTTCGTGACACCCAGCGCGACCATCGCCAGGTAGGCGGCGACCAGGTTCGGCGCCGCCGCGGCGGCCAGGTTGACGGCGCCGAACGCCACGCAGGAAAGCACGAGACCCCATGACGTCGCGGTCTCCCGGGATGCGCTGCCCACGGCTCCCAGGACCGCGCCGAGGCCGAGCGCGGCCGTGAGGTAGCCGTAGACCTCCGCTCCCGAGGCGAAGGTGTCGCTGGCGAGCAGCGGAAGCACGACGCGGAAGTGCTGCCCGAAGAGCGCAACGACGAGGACGAGGAACAGGACGGCGCGCAGTTCGGGGATCCGCCACACGTAGCGCAGTCCTTCACGGGCCTGCCCGCGTCGCCGTTCCTTTCTCGGTGGACGGCGCAGTGCGCTGCTGTCCATCCGGAGGAGCCCGGGGATGACTGCCAGGAAGGAGACGGCGTTGATGGCGAACGCGACGCCGACGCCGACCGTGGCGATCAGGACGCCGGCGACGGCCGGACCAATCAACCGGCCCATGTTGTGCACGGTGGAGTTGAGAGCCTGGGCGTTGACGAAGTTCCCGGGCTCGACCATCTCCGCGACGAAGGCGTGCCGGGCCGGGTTGTCCAGGACCGTCACGAGCCCGAGCCCCAGCGCGAGCGCGTACACCATCCACAGTTCGACGGCTCCTGTGATGGTGAGGGCGGCGAGCGCGGCGGCGAGCAGGCCCTGCACCGCCTGTGTCGCGATGATCAGCCGGCGCTTGTCGACGCGGTCGACGACCGCTCCGCCCCACAGGCCGAGCACCAGCATGGGCGTGAACTGCAGCGCGGCGGTGATGCCGAGCGCTATGCCGCTGTCGGTCAAGGTCAGGACCAGCCAGTCCTGGGCGACGCGTTGCATCCAGGTGCCGATGACCGAGGTGGCGTGACCGATGAAGAAGAGCCGGTAGTTGCGCTCGGACAGCGAGCGGAAGGTGCGGACGTGTGCGCGCCGCACGGCGGCCCCCAGGCGTCTCACGCGGCACCGACGGCGAGCACGCCGAGCAGTGTGCCGCCGGCGAGGAGGAGCCAACTCAGCATGCCGAGGGCGAGCGGGCGCAGCCCCAGCCGGCGGAGATGGGTGAGCTACACGGCGCTGCCGAGCCCCACCATGCCAGCTGCCAGCAGCAGGGTGCGCGCCGGCGCGGCGACCTCGACAACCGCTGCCGGCACGGTCCCGAGGGCCGCCAGGGTGGCCGCGGCGACGAAAGCCAGCACGAAGGGCGGCAGCCCGCGGAGCCGTCCGTTCTGTGCGACGCAGTGTAATCGGGCGGCGAGGACGGTCACGAGCACGGCCAGCAGGCTCACTCGCAGCAGCTTGACCACGATGGCGGTGCTCACGCTCCGCTCCCCGGCCGAGGCGGCGGCGGCGACCACCTGCCCGGTGTCGTGCACGGCGGCGCCGACCCACACGCCGAATGCCGCATCGCTGAGCCCCGCCGGCCCTTGCAGCAGCGGCAGCAGCGCGACCGACAGCGTGCCGCACAGCGTCACCAGGCCGACCGCGTACGCCACCTCCTCCCTGCGCGCGTCGGTCAGCGGCGCCACCGCCGATACCGCCGACGTGCCGCAGATGGCGAATCCGGCCGCGACCAGCAGTGCGGCGGGGGCACGGACTCCCAGCAACGTGCCCAGGCGCGCCACGACGAGCAGTGTCGCGCCCACCGACGTCAGCACCAGCAGCAGCACCGGCCAGCCCAGGGCTGTCATGGCCTCCCGGGTGACCGACAGGCCGAGCAGTACGACGCCGATCCGCATCACGGTGGTCGCGGCGAGGTGCAACCCGGGACGCAGCGCCGCGGGCAGCGGCCGGGCGTTCGCGACGAGGACGCCGGCAAGCAGGGCGATCGCCAGCGGCGAGGCCGGTCCCGGCACGAGGAGAGCGGCTCCACCGAGCCCCGCCGCGATCAGCAGGCCGGGCAGTGCGGAGCTTCGCTTCATCGCGTCCACTTCCCTCGGTGGTCTGGCGAATGGTATGACAATAGACCGAAGAAGGGGAATGCCGTGCTGCTGATCGACAACGGAACGACCGCGAGCGTCCTGGCCATGCCGGACGTCGTCGCAGTGCTGGAGCAGGCCTACCGCGACCTGGCCGCCGGCGAGGCGATCTGCCGGCCGCGCATCGACATGCGCCTCCCGATCGACGACCGGGCGGTCTACCAGTGGGGGACCATGGAGGGCGGCTCGGCCGCCTCGGGCTACTACGCCATCCGGATGAAGTCCGACGTCCTCACCGAGGTCGAGTACGGCGGCACCCGCACCCAGGAGAAGTACTGCGTGGAGCCGGGGACCTTCTGCGGCCTGGTGTTCCTCCTGTCGGCGCGCACCGGTGAGCCGCTGGCGATTCTCAACGACGGCGTGCTGCAGCACATGCGGGTCGGGGCGGACTCGGCGATCGGCACGAAGTTCGGCGCCCGCGAGGACGCCCGCGTGCTCGGCATGCTGGGCTCCAGCGGGATGGCTCGCAGCCACCTGGAGGCGCTGCTCACGGTGCGGCCGCTGGAGCGGGTGCAGGTCTACAGCCCCACCAGGGCCAACCGGGAGGCCTACGCCGCGGAGATGAGCGAGCGGCACGGCATCGAGGTGGTCGCCGTGGACGAGGCGCGGGAGGTCTTCCGCGGCGCGGACGTCGTCTCCGGCTGCACCGACGCCGCCGCCGACGTCATCCTGGGCGACTGGCTGGAGCCCGGCACGCACGTCACCTGCATCGGTGGCAGCGTCGACGCCCGGGCCAGGGAGGTGTTCGACGTGTGGCTGCGCCTGGGCACCGCGCCTGCGCCGCTCAACGACCCGGACTGGCGGCCCACCGACGAGTTCCTCGCCTACGCCGCCCGTCCCTCCGACCCGGTGTGGGAGCACCACCGCCACGGCCGGGTCCGCCGCCCCCCGCAGGGCCCGGGCGCGCCGCGCGTGGTGACCTTCGAGGAGATGCTCACCGGTCGCGACAAGGCCCGCACCAGCGACACCGAGATCACCTTCTCCGAGCGGGGCAACATCCAGGGCGCCCAGTTCTTCGCCGTCGCGGGGCTGGTCTACGAGAAGTGCCGGGAGCGCGGCCTGGGCCATGAGCTGCCGACGTCGTGGTTCCTGCAGGACATCCGGGACTGAGCCGTGCGACTGCTGACCAACGCCGACGTCGCCTCGGTGCTCACCATGGCCGAGGGCATCGCGGCCCTGCGCACCGGCTACGACGACCTCGCCCGCGGCGACGCGACCTACATCCCGCGCATCGACCTGTACGCGCCGACCGGTCGGGACGACGACTACTACCAGTGGGGGTCGATGGCCGGCTCCTGCCGCAGCTACGGGGTGGTCGCCGTCCGGATCAAGTCGGACGTGACCTCCTGGCCGCAGGGCCGGACCAGCGAGAAGTACTGCATCGAGCCGGGCACCTACTCCGGGATCATCCTGCTCTACAGCACCGTGGACGGGGAGCCGCTGGCCCTGCTGCAGGACGGCTACCTGCAGCACGTGCGGGTCGGCGCCGCTGCCGGCATCGGGGTGGACGTCATGGCGCGGGCGGACGCGGGCACCCTGGGACTCATCGGATCGGGCGGGATGGCGCGGACGTACCTGGAGGCGACCGCCGAGGTGCGTCCGCTGCGTTCGGTGCGCGTCTACAGCACCACTCCGGCCAACCGCGAGAGGTTCGCCGCGGCGGCACGCGACGAGCTGGGTCTGCCCGCGGAGGCGGTCGGTTCGGCGCGGGAGGCCGTGGAAGGTGCGGACATCGTGGCGACCGCCACCGACGCGATGGGGCCGACGTTCGACCCGGCCTGGCTGTCCCCGGGCACGCACGTCACCTGCGTGACGCGGCGGGAGCTGTCGCACGAGCTGGTGGACCGGGCCGACCGGGTGCTGCAGCTGGGCGAGAACACCATCCCGTTCGGGACGCCGGTGCCCGGGATGGAGTGGATGTCCGGCGGCATCGCCTCCTACGTCTCCGGGCAGCCGGAGGAGCGGGCGCGGATCCCCACCAGCAAGGGCCGGGAGACCGGCGTCTTCCCGACGCTGGCCGACGTCCACCGGGGCGAGGCCGTGGCGCGGGCCTCCGACGAGGAGGTCACGCTCTTCGTCACCACCGGGACGCAGGGACTGCAGTTCGCCGCCGTCGGCGGCCGGGTGTGGCAGCTGGCGCAAGAGCGCGGGCTCGGGCACCCTTCCCCACCGAGTGGTTCCTGCAGGACATCCGTGACTGACCGCGGCGAGAACTGGGACGACCCCGAGCGCGTCGACCGCTGGGTAACCCGCGACGCCCGGCGTCCCGTGCTGCGGACGGCCCGGAAGCTCGCGGTCGCCGTGGTGGGGCTGGACACCCGGCCGGCCGTGGTGGTGGAGCGGGCACGTTCCTCGCCGAGTTCCTCGACGCCTTCCCCGAGGCCTCCGGGCTGTGGTCGGACAGCTCCGGGCAGATGGAGCGGCACGCCCGGGCGACGTTGGCCCGCTTCGGAAACCGGGTCGGCTACCTCCTCGCCGACATGCGCGACCCCGGCCTGGCCCCGGCATCGGCCGACGTCGTCGTCTGCGTCCGCGCCACGCACGGCCTGGACGCCGCGGAGCTGGGCGCGTTCTACCGTGAGGTCGCCACTGTCCTGCGCCCCGGCGGCTGGCTGGTGAACCTGGACCACGTAGCCGTGGCCGACCCCTGGGGTGCCCGCTACGACGCCGTCACCCCCCGCTTCTACGACCAGTCGGGAGCGGACCGGCCGCCGACGTCGGGGCCCGTGCGCACCAAGGAGCGGGGCAGTCACACGCTCGCGGACCACCTCGATGCCCTCGCCTCGGCAGGCTTCCCGCACGTGGACACGCCGTGGCGACTGCTCGCCACGGTGCTCGTCCTGGCCCAGCGCCCGTAATCGCCGGCCGGATGCGGACACGCCGCCGAGGTCTCTGGGCGGAGGACCGACCTTGTGCGGCACGTTCCGGGGCGCCTACGGTCCTACCAATGGTCCATCGCGCCGCGGGCCGCAGGCGCCGACCGGTGTCCGGGCCCCGGATACCAGGTTCCCAGCGACGAACGAACGGATGCGCGGACATGGCGGAGCAGGCGCGATGAGTACCGACCACGAGCAGCAGCGCAGCATCACCGACGCGGTCGTCGTCGTCACGGGGGCCGCTCACGGCATCGGCGCCGCCTACGCCCGCAAGCTGGTCGAGGACGGGGCCGCCGTCGTCGTCGTCGACCTGGACGCGGAGGGGGCGGAGAAGCAGGCCGACCAACTGCGCGGCACCGGGGGGCGGGCGCTGGCGTTCCGCGCCGACATCTCCAGCGAGGACGACCTGCAGCAGATGGTGCAGACGGCGCTGTCGGAGTTCGGCACCATCACGGGGCTGGTCAACAACGCCGCGGTGTTCTCCGTCGTGCCCATGTCGCGGGCGCCCTTCGACGAGATCTCCCTCGATGAGTGGGACCTGATGATGCGGGTCAACGTGCGCGGTACCTGGCAGGCGTGCAAGGCGGTCATCCCGGCGATGCGCGAGGCCGGCTACGGCAAGATCGTCAACATCAGTTCGGGCACGGCGCTCAAGGGCTCGGCCAGCCGGATCCACTACGTCACGTCCAAGGCCGCGATCCTCGGTTTCACCAAGGTGCTCGCGCGCGAGGTCGGCGGCGACGGCATCCGGGTCAACTGCGTGGCACCGGGCAGCACGCTGTCCGAGGAGTCGCCCGACGAGTCGACGATCGCCTACCGCAACACGCAGGTCGGCGGACGTGCCATCCAGCGGGTCATGCTGCCGCAGGACGTCGTGGGGGCGGTGCGCTTCCTGCTCGGCCCGGAGAGCGACTTCGTGACCGGCCAGACGCTCGTCGTCGACGGCGGCAGCCACATGCACTGACCGGGCTCCCGGCGGCGGGCGCGGACGACGACGCCGCCGTCCCCGTCGGGGGCGGCGGCTCAGGCGCCGGTGTCGGCGAACTGCGCGAGCACCTTCTGGCGGGCGCTGGTCGTCGGCGCGCGGTCGTAGGCCTGCGAGGTCTCGATGGAGCGGGACACCAGCGCGCTCCAGGCGGCCAGGCCGGAACGCAGCCGGCGGAGGACGGGGGTGCCTGTCGGGCGGAGGTGCAGCCGTTCGAGGCTCAGGGTGGTCACGTCGTGCTCCTTAGATTGTCGCTACGGCCAGTGAAGCACTGAGCTGGCTAAGAACTTCCTTCGTAGCGGTGAGGTTGATCACCGCTGTGACCTGCGCTTCTCCGGTCGCGGCCGGGAGGCTCAGTCGGGAAAGCCCGCCAGCCGGCTCTCCAGCCAGCGGGTGCCGAACCGCCCCGCGACGACGTCGGGCTGGTCGAGCAGCCAGCGGTGGAAGGGGATCGTCGTCGCGACGCCCGCGACCTCGAAGCCGCTCAGCGCGGCCCGGGTGTGGGCCAGCGCCTCGGACCGGTCGCGGCCGTGGACGACGAGCTTGCCGAGCAGCGAGTCGTAGAACGGCGGGACGATGTAGCCCTCGAAGCAGTGCGTATCGAGGCGGACGCCGGGTCCGGTGGGCGGCACCCAGCGGATGATCCGCCCCGGGGAGGGGCGGAAGTCGTCCTGGGGCGACTCGGCGTTGATCCGGCACTCGATGGCGTGCCCGGTGACGGTGACCTGCTCCTGGGTGACCGGCAGTGGCTCGCCGGCCGCCACCTGCAGCTGCAGCTGCACCAGGTCCAGGCCGGTGACCATCTCGGTGACCGGGTGCTCGACCTGGATGCGGGTGTTCATCTCCAGGAAGTAGTGCTGGTCGCGCTCCTCGTCGTAGAGGAACTCGACCGTGCCGGCGTTGAGGTAGCCGATCGCCTCGGCGAGGAGCACCGCCGAGCGGCGGATCGCCTCCCGCGCGTGCTCGGGCACAGCGACGGCCGGCGCCTCCTCCAGCACCTTCTGGTAGCGGCGCTGCAGCGAGCAGTCCCGCTCGCCGAGGTGGACCACCCGGCCGGTGCGGTCCCCGATCACCTGGACTTCGATGTGCCGGCCGGTGATGACGTAGCGCTCCAGGTAGAGGGTCGGGTCGCCGAAGGCGGCCGCGGCCTCGGCCCACGCGCCGCGGAAGGCGGCCTCGAGCCCCGACCCGTCGTGGACGATCCGGATCCCGCGTCCCCCGCCGCCGGCCGCGGCCTTGACGAGCGCCGGGTACCCGATCGCGTCGGCGACCGCGCGCGCGTCGTCGACCGCGCGCACTCGGTCCGAGCCCGGCACGAGCGGCACGCCGGCCCGTCGTGCGGCCTGGCGGGCGGCGAGCTTGTCGCCCATCGCGTGCACGCTCGCGCTGCGCGGGCCGACGAAGGTCAGCCCCTGCTGCTCGCAGGCCTCGGCGAAGGCGGCGTTCTCGGCGAGGAAGCCGTACCCCGGGTGGACGGCGTCCGCGCCGGTGCCGAGTGCGGTGGCCAGCAGCGCGTCCCGGTTGAGGTAGCTCGCCGCGGGTGTGGCCGGGCCGATGCACACGGCGCGGTCGGCGAGCCGGGCGGCCATGCTGTCGCGGTCGGCCTCGGAGACGGCGACCACCGTCTCCAGGCCCAGCGCCCGGCAGGCGCGGATGATGCGGACGGCGATCTCGCCGCGGTTGGCGACGAGGACGCGCCTCACGCCGGGCGCAGCCGGAACAGCGGCTGGCCGTACTCGACGAACTCGTCGTTGCCGGCGAGCACCTCCACGACCTCCCCACCGGCGGGTGCGGTGACGCTGGTGAACATCTTCATCACCTCGACCAGACCCAGAGTGGCGCCCGCCTCGATCCGCGAGCCCGCCGCGACGAACGGGGGCGCCCCGGGCTCGGGGGACCGGTAGAAGACACCGACCATCGGCGCGGGAACGAGGAGCAAGTCCTCGGCCTCAGGAGCCGCAGCGGCAGCCGGCGGGGGTGCAGCGGCCGCCGGGGGCGCGGGGACAGGGGCAGGTGCAGCGGCCGGAGCAGGAGCAGCGGCCGGAGCAGGAGCAGGAGCAGGGGCAGGCGCAGCGGCCTGCCGCGCACCGACCGTCGTCCCAGTGCGGTCGGCCACGATCCGCGTGCCGCCCACCTCAACCTCGAGGTACTCCACGTTCGACCGCTCGATCAGGTCCAGGATCGCCGTCACGTCCGCGTGCGTCAGCTCCACGGTCTTCCTCTCATCCGGTGCGGTCACCGCGTGCGACTCCCGGTTACGGAGGTTCCCTTGCGCACGGTCAGGTTCAGGCCCGGGCGGGACAGCGACACGAACGTGTGCCGGTCCTGCTCGGCCAACCGCCGCACCAGCTCCAGCAGCGGGGTGTCCGCGGGGGCCGGAGGCCGGGGGCCTCGGGCGCTGCCGACGACCTCGACGGCGTCGTCCCCGACGATGCTCATGAGGATCAGGTCCTCGTCCGGGGTGTTGCGCCCGTACTTCTGCCGCAGGTCGGCCAGGGTCACCTGCGGGGGCTGGTAGGCCTCGATCTCCCGGGCGCGAGGCCGGTCGAGGATCTTCGAACGGACGTCGGGGTCCATCCCGGCGACGGCCTCCTGGCCGCCGTGCCGGCCCAGTGCGTACTCGATCGTCTTGTCGGTGACCTGCTTGTACCGCTCACCGACGATGACGTTGATGGCCGCCTGCGACCCGACGAACTGGGAGAGCGGCGTCACCATGATCGGGTAGCCGAAATCGGCGCGGACCCGGGCGGTCTCCTCGAGCACCTCGGGCAGCCGGTCCCCGACCCCGGCCAGCTTCAGCTGGTACTGGAGGTTGGAGATCATCCCGCCCGGTACCTGGTGCCGGTAGAGACGCTCGTCGTACTCGTAGGGGACACCGATCTGGAAGTCCTCGCGGCGGGCGATCGCGGTGAAGTGCTCGGTGGCCGGGCGCAGGATCTCCTCGTCGAGGTCGACCTCGTAGCCGAGCTCCCGCAGGTTGCCGGCCACGTTGTAGACCGACGGCTGGGAGTTGGCGTTGGCCAGCGGCGGCACCGCGGTGTGGACGTACCGGACACCGGCCTTCACCGCCTCCAGTGCGTTGAGCGGCCCCAGGCTGTTGTTGCAGTGCCCGTGGAACTCCCACTCGATGTCGCCGGCGGCCGTCATCATCCGCGGCAGCAGCGTGCGGGTGCGCTCCGGCGTCAGCATGCCGCTGACGTCCTTGAAGCAGAGCCGGTACGGTGCGATGGCGCCGGCCTCCTTCGCCTTGCGGACGAAGTAGTCGTCGGTGTGCTTGGGGGAGACCGAGTACATGACGTTGATGACCGGAGTCATGCCGAGGCGCTGGAAGCGGGGGACCTGCTCGGCCACGGCGTCGAAGTTGTTCCAGTTGCTCCCGGTCCGCGTGTATCGGATGCCGAGCTCCACGGCCTTGGAGACGAGCAGCTCACCGACCTCCGGGACGACGGCCCCGCTCATGCTCGGCCCGTCGATCGCTCCGTGCCAGCGCAGCGGGGTGCGCTTCGCAGCGGCTGCGCCCTGGCGGATCCAGTCCCAGGGGTTCTCCTTCAGGTGGCGGACGAACTTCTTCAGCCGGCTCCCCGTGGCGATGAACTCGATCCCCTCGAAGCCGGCCGCATCCAGGTGGGGCATCGCGGGGAGCATGTGCCGGGTCCGCATGTTCATCGCCCAGAGGCTGGCTTGCCCGTCGCGGATCGTGGTGTCGACGAACCGGACCGGATCAGCCATGCCGCACTCCCAGCAGCTCGTCGGTGTGTTCTCCCAGATAGGGGGCGCGGGCGACGGGCGGCAGCGCGGCGCCGCCGAACAGCGCCGGAGGCCGGATCTGCGGCATGGGTCCGACCCGCGGCTCGTCGAGGACGTCGAGGATCCCGAGATGCCGGAGCTGTGGATCGTCGAGCGCCTCGCGCACCGTGTTGACCGGCGCGCACGGGACGCCGTGCTCCTGCAGGATTGCCAGCCAGTCGTCCCGATCCCTGCCGGTGAAGACGGGCGCGAGTTCGGCGCGGAGCACCTCGTAGTTCTTCTGCCGCGCCGGTCGGGTGGCGAACCGGTCGTCGGCCAGCAGCTCCGGCCGGCCCACGGCGGCGCAGAGCCCCTCCCAGAACTTCGCCGGAGACGACATGTGCACCAGCACCTGCTTGCCGTCGCGCGTTGCCCAGACATAGGCCTGCGAGCTGTGCGGCCGAAGGTAGGGAGTCTCGTCACGGCCCTCGACGACGTTCTTGGCGACGGCGGAGTGCAGGAAGTGCACCAGCGCGCCGAGCATGCTGACCTCCAGATGCTCGCCCCGCCCGGTGCGGTGCCGTTCGTGGAGGGCGGCCAGTACGGCGAAGGCCGCCGACTGGCCGGTGATCGCGTCAGCCAGCGCCGGCCCGCGCAGCCGCGGGTCCTCCGGGTCCAGCAGCAGGCCGGCCAACCCGCTGTAGCCCAGCGCGACGCCGTCGTAGGCGGGCATCGTCGAGTACGGCCCGCTGCTGCCGAAGCCGGAGATGCTGCAGTGGATCAGCTCCGGCCGCACCTGCGACAGTGCCTCCGAGCCGATCCCGAGCCGCTCCATCACCCCCGGCCGGAAGTTCTCCACCAGCACGTCCGCGGTCCGCACCAGGCGCAGCAGGTCGGCGCGGCCGTCGTCGGTCTTGAGGTCGAGCACCACGCTGCGCTTGCCGCGGTTGAAGGCCACGAAGGTCGCGTTGAGTCCACCGGCCTCCCACGTGCGGAACGGGTCGCCCGCCGGTGGCTCGACCTTGACGACGTCGGCCCCCATCTCCGCCAGGAGCACCGCCGCGCACGGCCCGGAGATGTAGGACCCGAGGTCGAGCACATGGACGTCGGCGAGCGGCAAGGTCCGGACGGGCGACGGCGGAGCGCTCATGTGCCGGGGATCATACAAGCGTGCACCTCCTTTGGTAAGACCTATGGACCATCCCCGGGCGGCATGCTTCAGTGGACCCTTGACTATGACGTCGGCCACGTGGGTGGCAGCGACGGTGGAGACCGGACGCCCGAGGAGGCGCACACGTGGCTGATGTCGCGCATTGCTGGGACGACGTCATCGGCCCCGATGAGCGCCTGGTGGCGAGCCGGTACGAGACCCGTCGTCCCCTCGGCAGCCGGCCCGCGCTGCTCATGATCGACTGCTACGCCAAGGTGTACGGAGACCGCCCTCAGCCGCTGCACGAGGCCATCGACGCCTGGCCGGCCACCTGCGGGCTCAACGCCTGGGCGTCCCTGCCGTACCAGGAGAAGCTGCTGACCGCGGCCCGCCAGGCTGGCATTCCGGTGCTGCACACCACGGGCGAGGCCCGCCAGGGCTCGCGGCTCGGTGCCGCCACCCGGCGTGCCCGGGTGGAGGGCGAGGACGAGGTCGCGGGGTACGAGTTCATACCCTCGCTGGCCCCGGCCGAGGGTGAGCTGATGGTGCGCAAGAGCCGGGCGAGCGCCTTCTTCGGCACCCCCGTCTCCACGTGGCTGCGCCAGCTCGACGTCGACACGCTCCTCGTCGCCGGCGAGTCCACCAGCGGCTGCGTCCGGGCGAGCGTGGTGGACGCTTACTCCTTGGGCCTGAAGGTGGCCGTGGTCGAGGAGGCGGTCTTCGACCGCAGCACCCTGTCGCACAAGGTGAACCTCTTCGACATGCACCTGAAGTACGCCTCTGTACTGCACCTCGACGACGTGCTCAACTACCTGTCCCGCTGACGCGCTCCACCCGGACACCCAGGGGCTCCACGCATGCTCGAGACCTTCTTCAGCAGCCTGCTGGGGATCTTCGAACCCACGATCCTGCTGACGATGCTGATCGGCATCGCCATCGGGTTCGCGGTCGGCATCCTGCCCGGCCTCGGTGGATCGGTGTCCCTGGCGCTGATGCTCCCGTTCACCTTCTACATGGAGCCGGTCCAGGCCTTCGCCTTCCTGCTCGGCATGTACGTCGTCACGGCGACCACCGGGGACATCACCTCCGTGCTCTTCGGCGTCCCCGGGGAGGCCACCTCGGCGGCGACGGTCCTGGACGGCTATCCGCTCACGAAGAAGGGGCAGGCCGGCCGCGCGCTCGGTGGCGCCCTGCTGAGCTCCACCCTCGGCGCCATCACCGGCGCCTTCATCCTGGCGCTGTCGGTGCCGATCATGCGGCCGCTGGTCCTGGCGCTGGGGCCGCCCGAGTTCTTCATGCTCACCATCCTGGGCCTGAGCTTCGTCGTCGCCCTGTCCGGTCGCGACATCGTCAAAGGACTGGTCATGGCCGCGGCCGGGTTCATCGTCTCGATGGTGGGCCTGGATCCGCAGGCGGGCGTCCCCCGCTACGCATTCGACACGCTCTACCTGTGGGACGGCATCAGCATCGTTGCCCTGGTGGTCGGGCTCTTCGGCGGCGCAGAGCTGCTGCAGCTGATGCTGAGCAAGGCCTCGATCGCGAGCAGGGTCACCGCCGACCCCTACGCCGGGCTGGGCCTGGGCATCCGGGAGACCTTCAAGTACTGGACGGTCGTCCTGCGGTCGAGCCTCATCGGGGTCGGGGTCGGGATCATCCCCGGTCTCGGCGGCAGCGTCTCGCAGTTCATCGCGTACGGATCCGCGCAGCAGGCCTCGAAGCATCCCGAGCTGTTCGGCAAGGGCTCGATGGAGGGCGTGATCGCTGCGGGGGCCAACAACAACGCCAAGGACTCCGGGGCGCTGATCCCCACCATCGCGTTCGGCATCCCGGGCAGCGTCTCGATGGCGGTGCTGCTCGGTGCCTTCATCATCGCCGGCCTGCAGCCGGGGCCGGAGATGCTTACGACCCACCTGGACGTGACCTTCTCGCTGGTGTGGATCACCGTCGTGTCCAACATCATCGCCGTCATCGTGGCGTTCCTCCTGCTCAAGCAACTGGTGAAGCTGTCGTTCC
>JALYNA010000247.1 GCA_030773455.1 Actinomycetota bacterium | reverse complement strand
GGGCGGCCGGGACGAGGGCGGAGTCGGTCAGGGCCACGGGGTCAGCCTCCTGGAGCCAGCGCTGCGGCGGTGCAGGAGGTCCTTCGCCGGACGACGCCGTCCGGATGCAGCGGGGCGGGGGCGCCGGGTCCGTATCCTCGCTGTCCATGACCCGGACCGTGCGTGATCTGCTCGCCGAGGGCCGGCCGACGTGGTCCTTCGAGTTCTTCCCGCCCAAGAGTCCCGAGGGCGCCACCCAGCTGTGGACGGCGCTGCGCGAGCTGGAGCGGCTGCAGCCCTCGTTCGTGTCGGTCACCTACGGCGCCGGCGGGTCGACCCGTGAGGGCACCGTGTCGGTGACCGAGCGCATCGCCACAGAGACGACGATGACCCCGCTGGCCCACCTGACCGCCGTGGACCACAGCGTCGCCGAGCTGCGGCACGTGGTCAGCCGGCTGGCTGCCGCGGGCGTGCGCAACCTGCTGGCCCTGCGCGGCGACCCGCCGGGCGTTGATCCGCAGGTCGAGTGGGTGGCCCACCCCGAGGGGCTGCACTACGCCGGGGAGCTGGTCGAGCTGATCCGCTCGATGGGCGACTTCTCCGTCGGCGTGGCCGCCTTCCCCGAGCGGCACCCGCGCTCGCCGGACTTCGACACCGACGTCGAGATGTTCGTGCGTAAGTGCCGCGCCGGGGCGGACTTCGCGATCACGCAGATGTTCTTCCGCGCCGAGGACTACCTGCGGATGCGCGACCGGGTGGCCGCCGCCGGCTGCCAGGTGCCGATCATCGCGGGGGTCATGCCGGTGACCAACGCCCGGCAGATCACCCGCATCGTGCAGCTGTCGGGGCAGGCCTTCCCCGAGCACCTGGCCGCGCGCTTCGTCGAGTTGGACGGCGAGACGCCCGAGGACAAGGCGGCGGTGCGGGCCTACGGCGTCGAGGTGGCCACCGAGCTGTGCCGGACGCTGCTGGACGAGGGCGTCCCCGGCATCCACTTCATCACCATGAACCGGTCGACGGCAACCCGCGAGGTCTACGCCAACCTGGCGACGGTCGGCACTCCTCACTGAGCCGGGTCGGCCGGCCGACCGGCGAGCCCGGCCGCCGGGGCCTGCCCGGCCCGGCCGGCCAGCAGCGCCGCCGTCTCGGCTGCCGCCCGGCGCAGGCCCTCCCGCTCGGCCGCGTAGCCGCCGATCACGCCGACCACCGGCAGGTTGGACAGCGTGCGGTGCCACAGCCTGCCCTTGGGCCGGGCGTCGAGGGTGTCGTCGACCCGGCCGAGCAGCTGGGCGACCCGCCACACGGTGCGGACGACGCCCCGGTCCCCCTCGTCGCCGAGCACCTCGTCGGCGTAGGCGCCAGGGGAGCGGGCCAGCAGCGGCCGCACGCGGTCGCCGGGAAGATCCCGGTCCAGCAGCACCCGAGCCACCAGCGACACCCGCTCGGCCTCGTCCTCGACGCCGTGCTCGGCCGCCACCCCGCCGACGACCAGGGCCTGGACGGCGGAGCCGACGGTGTTCTGCAGCGGCAGCAGGTCGGCCAGCTTGCCCGCGAAGCGAGGGACGGCGCTGACGCCGGCGGCGACGCGGATGACCCGGTCGGCCCACCACTGCTCACGCTCGGCCTGCGGCAGCTCGGGCGGCCGGCCCAGCCGGCGGACCAGCGGGGTCGTCAGCCGGTCGACCCGGCGCAGCACGTCGACCACGACCGTGTCACTGATGGGAGGCGCCATGCACCTCGCCCTACCCGCGTGTGGTGCCGGGCCATGCACACCAAGCGTCCCGGAGCACGATCACCACTCGTCTGCCCTGCAGGCGTGCAAGCGCCGAAAGCCTCTAGAGCCCCGTCCCGGCCTGGTGACAGCAGGTCGGGACAAGGCTTCTCACCATCGTGTCGTCGTGCTGCAGGATGCGGCAGTACCCATCACTCCGACGGGTCGGTCGCGGAGGGGTAACCGAGTGCCGCACCGGCATGGCGCATGGTCAACAGGAGTGCGCCGTCGAGGGCTGCGATCGAGTGCTGCGATCGATGACCGCGGCATTCGACGACGGTATGGTGTTTGGTATGGCGACCAAGAAGCTGACCATTACGCTCGACGAGGAGCAGGTCGAGCGGATCCGCACCCTCGTCGAGCGGGGTGACGCGTCCAGCGTGTCCGGGTTCGTACAGCACGCGGTATCTGTCGCCTTGGACGACATCGCCGGCTGGGGCGCTGTGCTGGCTGCTGCCCTGGAGGACACCGGAGGAGTACTCACCGACGACGAGCGGGCGTGGGCGGACGAGGTCTTGGGGACGGCTTGCGGTCGCAGCGAGCCCGCCGCCTGATGGCCGGCCTGACCCTGGACGCCGGCGGCCTCATCGCCCTCGAGCGAGGCGACCGCAGGATGGCGGTGCTCCTCACCAGGGCCGCAGAGACCGCCGCCCGGATCACCGTGCCGGCGTCGGCGCTGGCGCAGGTCGTCCGCCGACCGGAGCGGCAGGTGCGGCTGGCCCGACTGGTCCGCCAACCGACCACCGACGTCGTCCCGCTCGACCGGGTCGATGCCACCCATGTCGGCAGG
>JALYNA010000246.1 GCA_030773455.1 Actinomycetota bacterium | reverse complement strand
GTGCGGTCAGCTGCACCAGGTCGCCCAGGAAGGAGGGGAGGTCCCCTCCGGAGGCCAGCAGGGCGAGCAGCCCGCCGTCGTCGGTCCCCGTGTCCACCCTCGGCGTCACAACTGCCGCCCCCCGTGTGATGCCCGATCCGGTGGTGCCCCGCCGACGGAGTATCCAGCACACCGGGGCGGGGCCGGGCGTGCTCCGCGGAGACGGCGCTGTGAACGGCGTGTTGCACCTGGCGCGGGCCGTTGACCGGGCCGGGACGCGGGGCGACGCTGGCCCTCCCCGCCGTTGGCGGGCCGACCGCGGGAGGCCGCCCATGACCGCCAATCCCACTACCCGCCGCACCCCGGCCCGGCCCCCCGCACACGCGGGTGTCGGGGCCGAGCGGGTCGACGAGGGCTACCTGCACCGCCGCCAGTTGCGTACCGGGACGGCGGGCTGGCTGCTGCTGGCCGGCCTGGGCGTCTCGGCGGTCATCTCCGGCGACTACGCCGGGTGGAACTTCGGCCTGGCCGAGGGCGGCTTCGGCGGACTGCTGATCGCCACCGTTCTCATGGCCGTCATGTACACCGCGATGGTGTTCGGGCTGGCAGAGCTGGGCTCCGCGCTACCGACCGCAGGCGGCGGCTACACCTTTGCCCGGCGCGCCCTGGGGCCGTGGGCGGCTACGCCACCGGCGTCGCGGTCCTCATCGAGTACGCGATCGCGCCAGCCGCGATCGCTACGTTCATCGGGGCCTACGTCGAGTCGCTCGGGCTGTTCGGCATCACCGACAGCTGGTGGGTCTACCTCGCGGTCTACGCGCTGTTCGTCGGCATCCACCTGCTGGGCGTGGGCGAGGCGCTCAAGGCGATGTTCGTCGTCACGGTGATCGCGCTGGCCGGGCTGGGAGTCTTCCTCGTCGGCGCCGTCCCGCGGTTCGACGCCGGCAACCTGCTCGACATCGCGCCCACCGACGCCGTCGGCGCCTCGGCCTTCCTGCCGTACGGCGTGATCGGCATCTGGGCGGCGTTCCCGTTCGCCATCTGGTTCTTCCTCGCCGTGGAGAGCGTGCCGCTGGCCGCGGAGGAGGCCCGCGACCCGGTCCGGTCGATGCCGCGGGGGATCGTCGCGGCAATGGGCGTGCTCGTCGTCCTCGCCGTCCTCATGCTGGTGTTCACCCCGGGCGCGGCGGGGTCGTCAGCGATCGCGGAGTCGGGCAACCCGCCGGTCGACGCGCTGGCCGGAGCCGGCGCCTCCGACGGGCTCACCCGGGTGGTCAACTACGCCGGCCTGTTCGGGTTGGTGGCCAGCTTCTTCTCGATCATCTACGCGTACTCGCGGCAGACCTTCGCGTTGTCGCGGGCCGGCTACCTGTCGGTGACCAACGGCCGCAAGGCGCCCGTGCTGGCGCTGCTGGTCCCCGGAGCGATCGGGTTCGTCCTCTCGCTCACCGGCCAGGGCGCGATGCTGCTCAACATGGCCGTCTTCGGGGCGACGGTGTCCTACGTGCTGATGATGGTCAGCCACATCGTGCTGCGCCGCCGGGAGCCGGACCTGCCGCGCCCGTACCGGACCCCGGGCGGGACGGCGACCACCGGCGTCGCCCTGGTCCTGGCGGCCACCGCGGTCGTGGCCACCTTCCTGGTCGACGTCACCGCCGCGCTGTCAACGCTCGCGGCCTACGCGGCCTTCCTCGCGTACTTCGCCCTCTACAGCCGCCACCACCTGGTGGCCTCCGCGCCGGAGGAGGAGTTCGAGCTGCTGGCAGACGCGCAGGAGGACGTCCGATGAGACGCCAGGCGACCCTGGGCGGGCACACGTACGAGTTCCCGACGCTGGTCGAGCTGATGGCCAAGGCGACGCCGGCCCGCTCCGGCGACGTCCTCGCCGGATGCGCCGCGGAGTCGGCCGCCGAGCGGGTCGCCGCGCAGACGGTGCTCGCCGACCTGCCGCTGGCCACGTTCCTCGAGGAGCAGGTGGTCGGCTACGACGAGGACGACGTCACCCGGTTGGTCCTGGACACCCACGATCCGGCCGCCTTCGCGCCGGTCGCCTCGCTGACGGTGGGCGAGTTCCGGGACCGGCTGCTGGCCTGGGCCGCCGCGGGCGACGAGGCGGTGATCAGCTCCCTCGCCCGCGGGCTGACACCGGAGATGGTGGCGGCCACCGCCAAGCTGATGCGCAACGCCGACCTGGTCGCCGTCGGCCGGCGCACGCGGGTGGTCACCGGGCTACGCAGCACCCTCGGCCTGCCCGGCCGGCTGGCCTCCCGGCTGCAGCCGAACCACCCGACCGACGACCCGCTGGGCGTCACGGCGTCCATCGTCGACGGGCTGCTGTCCGGCTGCGGGGACGCCGTCATCGGCATCAACCCGGCCACCGACTCGCCGGCCCGCACGGTCGCGCTGCTGGAGCTGGTCGACGAGGTCATCGCCCGGTACGGCATCCCCACCCAGTCGTGCGTCCTGGCGCACGTGACCACCACGCTGCGGGCGCTGGAGTCCGGCGCGCCGGTCGACCTGGTGTTCCAGTCGGTGGCGGGCACCCAGTCGGCCAACCGCGGCTTCGGCGTCACCCTCGACCTGCTCGCCGAGGCGCGCGCCGGTGCCCTGGCCCTGGGCCGCGGCACCGTCGGCTCGAACGTCACCTACTTCGAGACCGGGCAGGGCTCGGCGCTGTCGGCCGACGCGCACCGCGGCATCGGCGGCCGGCCGGTCGACCAGCAGACGCTGGAGGCCAGGGCGTACGCGGTCGCCCGGCACTTCGAGCCGCTGCTGGTGAACACCGTCGTCGGGTTCATCGGCCCGGAGTACCTCTACGACGGCAAGCAGGTGCTGCGCGCCGGGCTGGAGGACCACTTCTGCGGCAAGCTCCTCGGCCTGCCGATGGGCGTGGACGTTTGCTACACCAACCACGCCGAGGTCGACGGGGACGACACCGACTCCCTCATGCTCCTGCTCGGCGCGGCAGGGGCCACCTTCCTCATCGCCGTCCCGGGGGCGGACGACGTGATGCTGCACTACCAGTCGCTGTCGTTCTCCGACGTCCTGGCCACCCGCTCGGTGCTCGGACTGCGGCCGGCGCCGGAGTTCGAGGCGTGGCTGGCGCGGATGGACCTGCTCGACGACGCCGGACGGGTGCGCGAGCTGACCGCCGACGCGCCGGCCGCGCGGGCCCTGCTGGCGGCGGCGGCGTCATGAGCTCGGCACTCGACGCGCCGCTGCCGCCTGGCGACGATCCGTGGGCGGTGCTCCGCGCGGCGACCCGCGCCCGGGTCGCGCTGGGCCGGGCCGGTGACGCGCTGCCCACGGCCCGGGAGCTGGAATTCCGGGCCGCGCACGCCGCCGCCCGGGACGCGGTGCACCAGCCGCTGGACCCGGACGTCGTCCGCACGGCGCTGCGCGGGCGGGAGCTGCTCGAGGTGCACTCGGCCGCGCCCGACCGCGCGACCTACCTGCAGCGGCCCGACCTCGGCCGGCAGCTCGCGGAGGGCACGTCGTTGCCACGCACCGACGCCGACCTGGCGGTGGTGGTCGCCGACGGGCTCTCCCCGCGTGCGGTGCACGAGCACGCCGCCGGGCTGGTGACGGCGCTGCTGGAGCGGCTGCCGGGCTGGACGGTGGCGCCGCTGGTGCTGGCGCACCAGGCGCGGGTGGCGCTGGGCGACGCGGTGGGGAAGGCGCTCGGTGCCCGGGCCGTCGTCGTGCTGATCGGGGAGCGGCCCGGGCTGTCGTCGGCGGACTCGCTCGGCGTGTACCTGACCTGGGACCCGCGGCGGGGACGCGCGGACTCCGAGCGCAACTGCGTGTCCAACGTCCGCCCGCCGCACGGGCTGTCCTACGCACAGGCCGCCGACACCGTGGCCACGCTGCTCGGCGCGGCGCGCGAGCTGGGCGCCTCCGGTGTGGTGCTCAAGGACGAGGGACCCGCGCTGCCCGCCGGCGCGGGCTGAGGTCCGCCAGAGGAGCCGTCCGCGGACCGCCCGCAGTCCGTCGGGACCGGCGACGGTGCGGAGAGGGAAGGACCGGCGTCTCCCTCCCCCTCCGCGGGCTCAGGACCCCTCGGAGTCGGAGGACCTCTCGAAGCCCCTCTTCGCCCGGGACTCCACCGAGATGGCGTCGGTCGTCCCGTGGTGGGAGTGCGCCTCCTCGATCTCGTGCAGCGCCTCGTCCAGCACAGGCACCGCATCAGGAAGCCGAGCGCGCCGATGACCAGCAGCAGGAACAGGTCGAACGTGTTGGCGTTGGCCGCGTACGCGCCGAGGCTGGCGAAGAAGAGGATGCACGCGTACAGGTAGGACCGCGGGATCCGCAGCAGCTTCGCCCACACCGGCGCCAGCGGCAGGTTGAGCACCAGCAACGCCGCGTTGCCGATGAACAGGCTGGCGATCAGGCCCCACACCAGCTCCGGCTCGCTGTCGAACAGCTGCGGCCCGGGCTGGATGCCGTAGCCCTAGATGGCGGCGAGGAGAACGCCGCGGTGGCCGTGGTCGGGATGCCGAGGGTCAGCAGCGGCACGAGCCCGCCGGCGGCCGAGGCGTTGTTGGTGGCCTCCGGCCCGGCGACGCCCTCGATGGCAGCGGAGCCGAACTCCTCGGGGTGCCGTAGTAGATGCCGGCGAACATGATCAGTGCGGTGGTGACGTCCAGGCCGCGGGTCAGCGGCAGCAGCAGGGCCACCGCCATGGCCGGGCCGATGCCGGGCAGGACGCCGATGGCGGTGCCGAGCAGCACCCCCAGCAGCGCGAACGCCAGGTTGGTGGGGGTCAGGGCGGTCGCGAAGCCGCCGCCCAGATCGACGAAGGCGTCCATCAGAGGATCCCCCTCAGGATGCCCGGGGGCAGCACGATGCCCAGCCCAAGCGCGAACAGGTAGAAGGAGCCGATCGACAGGCCGAAGGCGATCACGGCGTCGCGCACGTGGTGGCGGCTGCCGAGGGCGAAGGCCGAACCCCAGAACAGGATGGCCCCGGAGAAGACCCAGCCGAGGCTCTCGATGAGCAGCGCGTTGGCGCCGAAGGCGGCGGCGAGCATCGCGATCGTCGTCCAGTCGCTGCCGCCGGTGAGCTCGATGTCCTCGCCGCCCTCGGGCTCCCCGCGGCCGCCGCGCTTGACGTCGACGGCGAGGAACACCCCGACGGCGACCAGCAGGCCGCCGACGACCAGGGGCACGGCGGCGGGCCCGACCGGCCCGCGGACGATCCGGCTCTCCGGCAGGAGCAGGGCCTGCACGAGAACGAGGAGGCCGAGCGCGGCCAGGAACAGGGCCACTCCGTACTCGGAGCGGCCCTGCTCCTGGCCGCTGCCCTGGGGGGCAGGACTCACGTCAGGCCCAGCTCGCCCAGCACGCCCTGCACCCGCTGGCTCTCCTCGCCGAGGAAGGAGCCGAACTCGTCGCCGGTGAGGAAGGCGTCGGTCCAGCCCTGGTCCTCGAGCACCTGCTGCCAGGCCTCGCTGTCGTGCATCCGGGTGATCACGTCGACGTGGCGCTGGGCCTCCTCCGCGGAGATGTCGGGGGCCGCCACGATGCCGCGCCAGTTGGTGAAGGCGAGGTCCACGCCTTCCTCGGTGAGGGTCGGCGCGTCGACGCCCTCGACCGGCTGCTCGCTGGTGACCGCGAGGATGCGGACGTCGCCGGAGGCAGCGGACTCGGTGACCTCGCCGACGCCGGTCGCGACGAACGCCACGTCGCCGCCGAGGATCCCGGCGAGCAGCTCGCCGCCGCCGTCGTAGGCGACGTAGTTGACCGAGGACGGCGTCACGCCGACCTCCTGGGCCAGCAGCATCGGGGTCAGGTGGTCGGGGCCACCGGGGTTGGACGCGCCGCCGACGGGGGTGTTGCCGGGGTCGGCCTTCCAGGCGGCAATCACGTCGTCGATGTTCTGGAAGGGGGAGTCCGCCGGGACGACGATCGCCTCGGCCTCCTCGATCAGCCGCGCGATCGGCGTGGTCTGGTCCAGGGTGGCCTCGGACTGGTTGCTGTACTGCGCGCCGACCACGCCCAGGCCCATCTGCATGAGCATGTCGGCGTTGCCGGTCTCGTTGACCAGGCGCTGGAGGCCGACGGTGCCACCGGCGCCCTCGAGGTTGAACACCTCGATCGTCTCGGCGAGCCCCTCCCCCTCGAGGACCTGGGCGAAGGCGCGCGCGGTGGTGTCGTAGCCGCTGCCGGGCGAGTTCGGGACCATCACCGGCAGGCCGGTGCCGGGCCCTCCTCGGCTGCCCCGCCCTGGGCGACCGAACCGCCCTCCGCGGTGGTGCCGCAGCCGGTCAGCACGAGCCCGGCGGCGACCGCGCCGACGGTGAGCTTCCGCAGGGAAGCAGTGCGCATCTCGTTCCTCCTGTGTGTCCGGCGGATGTCCGCCGCTGGCAGGGACGGTCGCAATCGGCGTGGTGCGTGTCACGCTTGCGTGCGCATTGGGCGTTGTGGTCGTTGTGTTCACGGCGCTGGGCCGCGCAGACCCTGGTCTGATGGCGTGTCCGTCCCCGACTCGTCAGGAGTGCCCGTGACCCGGCGGCTCTCGCTCGCCGGCCAGCTGCTCGCGCTGCGGGTGGTCATCGTCTGCGTCGTCCTCGTCGGCGTCGCCGCGGTGACCGTCGCCCAGTCGACCGTGCGCGCCGAGGAGGTCGAGGGACGCCGGGCCCTGCAGGTCGCCGAAACGCTGGCCAACGCGCGGGCGACCCGCGACGCGCTGGCGGCCGGGCTGCTCGACTACGTCCGCATCGCGGCGGAGAACAGCGCAGCACCTCCGGATCGGAGGACGTCGTCGTCGCCCTCGCCGACCGCACCGTCCTCGCCAGCGCCGACCCGGGCCGGCTGGACGAGCCGTTCGACCTCGGCGCCAGCCGCGTGCTGGAGGGCCGGGCGTGGGTGCGGGACGTCGACGTCGCCGACGGCCGCGCCGCGGTCGCCATGGCCCCGGTCTACTCGCCGCAGGGGAAGGAGGTGCTGGGCCTCGTGTCGGTCCAGCGCCCCTACCCCGGCGCCCTCGAGGGGCTCGCGGCGGCGGCACCGAACCTGCTCACCTACCTGGGGCTGGCCAGCGCGCTGGGCATCGGCGGATCGCTGCTGGTCGCCCGCCGCGTGAAGCGGCAGACGCTCGGCCTGGAGCCCCGCGGAGATCGCCGGGCTGGTGGAGCACCGCGACGCCATGCTGTACGGCATCCGCGAGGGCGTGGTCGGGCTGGACCTGCGGGGGCGGGTGACGCTGGTCAACGACGAGGCGATCCGGCTGCTGCGCATCCCGGGGAACGCCCTGGGCCGCACGCTCGCCGACCTCGGCGTGGCCGAGGAGGTGCGCGAGGCGCTGCTCTCGTCCGACGTCGAACGCGACCGGGCCGTGGGCAGCGCCGGGCGGGTGCTCGTGGTCAACCGGCTGCCGCTGCGCAGCCGGGGCCGGCCGATCGGGTCGGTGACCACGCTGCGGGACCGCACCGAGCTGCTCGAGCTGCGCCGGGAGCTCGACCTCACCCGGCACGTCACCGACACGCTGCGGGCCTAGGCCCACGAGTTCGACAACCGGCTGCACACCATCGCCGGGTTGATCAAGCTGGGTGAGGCCGAGGAGGCGGTCCGTTTCCTGCACCGGATCAGCACCAGCAGGTCGGAGTTCGGCGGCGCGGTGACCGCCGCCGTCCGCGACCCCGCCATCGCCGCCCTGCTCTTCGCCAAGGCCAGCCAGGCCGCCGAGCTCGGTGTGGAGCTGCGCATCGCCCCGGACTCGACGCTCCCCGCGCTGCCTCCCGAGCTCAGCGCCGACGTCGCGACGGTGGGCGGCAACCTCGTGGACAACGCCCTGGACGCCGCCTCGACCGCCGCCGAGCGCTGGGTCGAGGTGGCCCTGGGCCTGGTCGACGGCGAGGTCGACGTCGTGGTCCGCGACTCCGGTCCCGGCGTGCCACCGGGCATGGAGTCCGAGGTGTTCCGGCGTGGGGTGTCCACCAAGGGTGAGGGCGTTCCCGGCGGGCGGGGCATCGGACTGTCGCTGGTGCACCTGCTCTGCACCCGGCGCGGGGGCGACGTGACCGCGAGCTCGTCGCACGGCTCCGTGTTCACCGCCCGGCTGCCCGCCGGCCCGGCGCTGGTGGACGCATGACCGGCCGCGCGCTCCGGGTGCTCATCGTCGACGACGACTTCATGGTCGCCAAGGTGCACGCCGGATTCGTCGCGGCCCTGCCCGGTTTCGAGGTGGCCGGCGCCGCGTCCACCGGCGCCGACGCGCTCGCCGAGGCCCAGCGGCTGCGGCCGGACCTGGTGCTGCTGGACGTGTACCTGCCGGACATGACCGGGCTGGAGGTGCTCCGCCGGCTGCGGGCGGACGGGACGCCGGTCGACGTCGTGGTGATCAGCGCCGCCCGGGACGTCGACAGTATCCGCAGCGCGTTGCACGGCGGCGTCCTGCACTACCTGGTCAAGCCCTTCGACCGGCAGACCTTCGAGACCCGGCTGCGGGAGTACGCGGCGCTGCGTGCCGAGCTCGCGGCGCTGGAGGCCGGGCAGGCCGACGTCGACCGGGTGTTCGCGGGCGCGCGGGGCGGGCGCCGGCCGGCGCCGGTGACCCCGAAGGGGATCGCGCCGGAGACGCTGCAGCTGGTGCGGCAGGCGCTGCAGGTCGCGGGCCGGGACGGGTTGTCGGCCACCCAGTGCAGCGAGCGAACCGGGCTGGCGCGGGTGAGCGCCCGCCGCTACCTCGAGCAGCTGGTGACACAGCAGGAGGCCGAGGTCCGCCAGCGCTACGGCACCGCCGGGCGCCCCGAGCGGCGGTTCACCCTGCGCGTCCCGCACCCCCCGCGGTGACGCGGGCACGCAAGGACCGCAACGACCGCTACGGCCGCAACGCCGGACGTCGCCCCCGAGGTGCCTAGCCTGTCGCCATGACCATCGTCGTGGGCTACGTCCCCACCCCTGAGGGCGAGGCCGCGCTCGACGCAGCGGTCGCCGAGGCGCAGCTGCGCCAGCAGCCGCTGCACGTCGTCAACAGCGCACGCGGCGACGTCCTGGCCGACCCGCGGTTGGCCTCCGAGCAGGTGCTGGACCGGGTGCACGCCCGGCTCGACGGTGCCGGGGTGGTTTACGAGATCGACCAGCGGGTCGCCGGGCACGACGCCTCCGAGGAGGTGGTGGACGCCGCCGACCGGGTCAAGGCCAGCCTGATCGTGATCGGCATGCGCCGCCGCACCCCCACCGGGAAGCTGATCACCGGCAGCCAGGCGCAGCGCATCCTGCTCGACGCGCATTGCCCGGTGCTGGCGGTCAAGGCCTCATACTGACGACGGCCCCCTGCAGGGTCCCGCCGGAACTTGCGAGCGGGGGGGCAGGGGTCCTTTCTCAGCCCAGCAGGTCGACGCCCTCGCCGGGCCCGGTCGGCAGGTTGCGGACGATGGTCTCCAGGCTCGGCGCAGGGCATGAGGCGTCAGCCGCCGTCGACGTGCAGCCGGCGCGCCGCGGCCCCGGCGAGGGCGAGCGCGCCGGCGGTCGCCCACAGCACCCCGGCCGAGCCCAGCCCGGCGGCCAGCAGCCCGACGGCGCTGGGGATGATCACCTGACCCAGCCGGTTGCCGGTCAGCCGCAGCGACATCGCCCGCCCGCGCAGCCCGGCCGGCGCCATCTCGGCCAGCCACGACATGGTGAGCGGCTGACCCACGCCCAGCCCGAGCCCGAGCAGGACGACGAGCACCGCCGTCGCGGCGACCGGCATCGGCACCGCGACCGCCGCCATCGTCGCCGCCGACAGCGCGACGCTGACCAGCAACAGCCGCCGCCGCCCGGTCAGCGCCACCAGCCGGCCCAGGAAGAACCGCGAGGTCATCGAGGCGGCGGCGCGCAGGGTCAGCAGCAGGTCGACGACCCCGGCGGCCAGCCCCCGGTCGGCACCCACGGCGGGCAGGTAGACCAGCGTGATGTCGACCGCGGCCAGCACCACGCAGCTCACCGTCAGCGCCCGCACCAGGCCCGGCAGGCGCAGCAGCGTGCCCATGCCGCCGGCCTCGGCGGATCCGGCGGCGCGCTCGCGGACCGGGAACCGCAGGACGGCGGTGCAGGCCAGCAGCACCACGCCGAGCACCGCGGCGACTCCGAAGATGGGCCTTGTGTCGGGCAGGGCGCCCTCGCCGCCGGCCACGGTGATCAGCGTCGGCCCGACGGCCTGCCCGAGGGACGCCGCGAAGGTGTAGTGGCCGAACGCGGTGTCGAAGCGGCCGGGCCTGGCGGTGTTGGCCACGGCCGCCTGCTGCCCGACGACCGAGAGCAGGTGGCCCGTGCCGAGCACCATGCTGCCGGCCACCAGCCCGGCCGCCCCGCCGCGCCCGGTGGCGAGGACGACCGCCGAGAGCAGCATCAGCAGCGCCCCGGCGAGCATCACCCGCCGCTCGCCGAACCGGTCGGTGGCCTGCCCGGAGGGGACGGCCAGCACCAGCGGGACGACGGCGAACGACGCGGTCAGCGCGCCGAGCCAGGCGACCGGCACGTCCAGCTCGATCGCGCGGTAGGCCGTCGTCGGGCGCAGCACGAAGGTGATGACCTGGGTGAGCGCCGAGTGCACCAGCAGCAGGCCCAGCAGCCGCCGGCCGCCGGGGACCCGGGCGCTCATGCGGGCGGCCGCGGGCGGGTGTCCCCGGCGAGGCTCCCGGCCGCCCGGGCCGCCAGGCTGGTCTCCACGTGACGGCGCATGAGGTCGGTGGCCGCGGCGGCGTCGCGGTCCTGGACCGCCTCGAACAGCGACCGGTGTTCCTCGGCCCGCTGCGCGCGCTCCTCGTCGCTGCGCCCGGCCCGCAGGGCGTGCCGCCGGTAGCGGTCGGTCTTGTCCCACAGGCCGTCGAGGGTCTGCACCAGCAGCGCGTTGTGCGACGCGCGGTAGACCGCCGCGTGGAACCGGCGGTGCCCGGCCAGCTGGGCCGGGGACGGGTCGTCCGGCAGCGACTCCAGCCGGGCCAGGCCGTCGGCCATCGCCGCGAGGTCCGCGGCGGTGCGGCGCTGCGCGGCCAGGCCCGCGGCGAGCGGGTCGAGGTCCTGCCGCAGCTCCACCAGGTCGCGCGCCTCGGTGGCGTCCAGCGGGGCGATCCGGGCGTCGCGGTGCGCGCCGAGCTCCACGAGCCCCTGCTGGGCCAGCCGTCGCAGCGCCTCTCGCAATGGGGTGGTGCTGATGCCGATCTGCCGGGCGAGGGTGGCCTGGTTCAGCACCGAGCCCGGCTCGAGCTCGCCGGTCAGGACCATCTCCCGCACCCGCGCGTAGGCCAGCTCGCTCTTGGTGGCGACGCCGTCCTCGACCATGCTCACAATCTCATCACCGCTCTGATCTGCGCGCACCTGCTTGAGCTGCATCCCGACGCGTCCAGGTTATAACCTCCGGAACATGACCGACGAGCCAGTGCACGCCACGACCGACCTCTCCGACGCCCACCCGGAGGCGCAGGTGTGCGATCCGGTGCTGCAGGCCTTCGGCGGCCGGCCGGCGTTCAGCGGGCCGATCACCACGCTCAAGG
>JALYNA010000245.1 GCA_030773455.1 Actinomycetota bacterium | reverse complement strand
GCGGCTGGGCGCGCAGGCGCACCACGACTCGGTCAAGGTCGCCGACGGGCAGATCACCCGGATCGACGTGCGGCCTGACTGGCGGGCCGTGGACACCCTCGACGTGACCGTGATGACGCTGCCGCTGCGGCCCGGCCGGCGCACCAGCGGGCGGGCGGTGCAGGTCGCCTGCGACCCGGCCCGGGTGCTCCGGGACGGCGTCACCCACCCCCGACCCGTGACCCGCTGGACGTGGTACGCCGACGACCGGGTGCGCTGGCGCCTGCACCCCTAGCCGGGGCGGCCTCCCTGCAGGGTCTCGCCGCCGGCCCCGTCCAGAGGCTCGTCCCGAGCTTGCGAGGGATGAGGGGGACGGGGTCCTTTCTCAGGTGAAGACGCTCACCCCGCCGGGACCGACGAGCAGGCCCACGACGATCAGCACGATCCCCCACAGCAGTTGCCTGCGGACGATCGCCACGATGCCGGCGACCACGAGGACGACGGCGAGGATCCAGAGCAGTGTGGCCATACGGCACCTCCGGGAACGGGCGTCCTGGGCGGACGCCGGGTGCGGACGGTAACCGATCTTGCAGCTCCGCCGCATGTTCTGCGTCGTCGCTGCACGGAGCGTGACCGCCGGGAGGTGGTGTGCGAGCGGTGGTCGGTCAGGCGGCCAGGCTGGGGTCGCAGTCGCGCAGCAGCTGGGTGCAGCGCTCCTGCTCGTCGGTCTCGGCGATCGCCTCCGCGGCCCGGGCCAGCACCGTCACGCAGCGCAGGAAGCCGCGGTTGGGCTCGTGCGACCACGGCACCGGGCCGAACCCCTTCCAGCCGTTGCGGCGCAGCGCGTCCAGGCCGCGGTGGTACCCGGTGCGGGCGTAGGCGTAGGCCTCGATGGTGCGACCGCCGTCCAGGGCCTGCTCGGCCAGCGCCGCCCAGGCGGCGCTGACCGTGGGGTGGGCCGCCGCGACCTCTGCCGGCGGCGTGCCGGCCACGAGGGCCGCCTCGGCCTCCGGAGCACCGGGCAGCAGCGTGGCCGGCGGCTCGCCGAGCAGGTTGTGGTGCGCGTGGGTCACAGGTCCGCCTCGCTGACGCTCGCCGGACCTGCGCCCCAGGCCGCTCTGTCCATGCGTGACCTCGCGAGCTCGGTCACGTCACGCTCCCTGGGACTGGCCGGCCGACAGCAGGTCCTCGCACGCCCGGACGACGCGCTCGGCCATGCTGGTCTCGGCGAGCTTGAGGTAGGTGCGGGGGTCGTACGCCTTCTTGTTGCCGACCTCGCCGTCGACCTTCAGGACGCCGTCGTAGTTGGTGAACATGTGGCCGGCGATCGGCCGGGTGAAGGCGTACTGGGTGTCGGTGTCGACGTTCATCTTCACGACCCCGTAGGAGAGCGCCTCGCGGATCTCCTCCAGCGCCGAGCCGGAGCCGCCGTGAAAGACCAGGTTGAACGGCTTGGCGCCGTCCCCGAGGTTGAACTCCTTGGCCACGATGGCCTGGCCCCGCTCGAGCACGTCGGGCCGCAGCTTGACGTTGCCGGGCTTGTAGACGCCGTGCACGTTCCCGAAGGTGGCCGCGAGCAGGTACACGCCGCGCTCGCCGAGGCCGAGCTGCTGTGCGGTGCGCAGGAAGTCCCCGTCGGCGGTGTAGAGCTTCTCGTTGATCTCGGCGACGACGCCGTCCTCCTCGCCGCCGACGATGCCGATCTCCAGCTCGAGGACGATCTTGGCCGCCGCGGCCTTCTCCATGAGCTCCTCGGCGATGTCGAGGTTCTCGGTGAGCTCGACGGCCGACCCGTCCCACATGTGCGACTGGAACAACGGCGCCTGGCCGGCGTCCACCCGGTCCTGGGACAGGGCGATCAGCGGGCGCACGTAGCCGTCCAGCTTCTCCTTGGGGCAGTGGTCGGTGTGCAGCGCCACGTTGACCGGGTACTTCTCGGCTACGACGTGCGCGAACTCGGCCAGCGCGACCGCGCCGGTGACCATGTCCTTGACCCGGGTGCCCGAACCGAACTCGGCGCCGCCGGTGGAGAACTGGATGATGCCGTCGCTGCCGGCGTCGGCGAAGCCGCGCAGCGCGGCGTTGACCGTCTCCGACGAGGTGCAGTTGATCGCCGGGTAGGCGAAACCGCCCGCCTTGGCCCGGTCGATCATGTCGGCGTAGACCTCGGGGGTCGCGATGGGCATGCGTGTACTCCTTGCGTCGGGGACGGCGCTGGTCCGGCGGCCAGTATCGCGCCCGACTCCGCGGCTGCGACACCCGCTACCGGGCGACCCCGCGGCCGCGGGTCAGGCGGTCGTGCGCCGCAGCACCTTGCCGGGGTTGAGCAGGCCGGAGGGGTCCAGCGCGTCCTTGATCGAGCGGTGCACGTCGACCGAGACCGGGCCGATCTCGCGCTCTAGCCAGTCGGCCTTGAGCGTGCCCACCCCGTGCTCGCCGGTGATGGTGCCGCCGAGCGAGAGCCCCAGCTCCAGGATCGCGTCGAATGCGGCGACGGCCCGCGCCCGCTGCTCGTCGTCCCTGCCGTCGAAGACGATCGTGGGGTGCATGTTGCCGTCGCCGGCGTGCCCCATGACGCCGATGACCAGGTCGTACTGCGCCGAGATGGCGTCGCAGCCGTCGATGAAGGTGGCCACCCGGGAGCGGGGCACCGCGACGTCGTCCAGCAGCACGTCACCCAGCCGCTCCAGCGCCGGCAGCGCCATCCGTCGGGCGGTGAGCAGCAGGTCGCCCTCGGCGGGGTCGGCGGTGGAGTGCACGAGGTCGGCGCCGGCGGCCTCGCACAGCCGGGTCAGCTCGGCGATCTCCGCCAGCGCCGCCGCTCCCCCGGCGTCGGACCGGGCCACCAGCAGCGCCTGCGCGTCCCGGTCCAGGTCCGCCCGGATCATGTCGTCGACCGCGCGGATGCAGGTGCGGTCCATCACCTCGAGCATGCTGGGCACCACGCCGCTGGTGACCACCGACTCCACGACCTGGCCGGTCTGGGCGCTGGTGGCGAACGTGGCCACGAGGGTGACCGGGTCGGCGGCCGGCGCCGGTCGCAGCGCCAGGGTCGCCTCGGTGATGATGCCTAGGGTGCCCTCCGAGCCGACGAACAGCCGGGTCAGGTCGTAGCCGGCGACGCCCTTGACCGTGCGCCGCCCGGTGCGCAGCACCCGACCGTCGGCGAGGACGACCTCCAGGCCCAGCACGTAGTCGGTGGTGACGCCGTACTTCACGCAGCACAGCCCGCCGGAGTTCATCGCCAGGTTGCCGCCGAGGGTGCACCAGTCGTAGCTGGCCGGGTCCGGCGGGTAGAACAGCCCGGCCGCGCTGACCGCGTCGCGCAGCTGCTTGTTGACCACGCCGGGCTGGACGACGGCCAGCCGGTCGGCCGCGGAGACCTCGAGGACGGCGTCCATCCGGGTGGTGACGAGGGTGATCCCGCCGTCGACGGCGTTGCTCGCCCCGACCAGCCCCGACCCGGCGCCGCGCGGCACCACCGGGACGCCGTGCCGCGCCGCGATCTGCATCACGGCGGCCACCTCCGCGGTGCTGCGCGGCAGGACCACGGCGGCCGGGGTCCCCGCCTCGGCGAGCAACGCCTGGTCCCGCGCGTAGGACGCGGTCACGTCGGGATCGGTCAGCACGCTGTCGGGACCGAGGGCTTCGGCCAGCTCGGCCACCCACGTCGTCGTCACGGTGGTCACCGGCACACGGTACGACGCCGGCTCCCCCCTGAGCGCGCCGGTCGGCTCACTCCAGGCCGAGGTCGGCGAGGGTGAAGGCGGCGCGGTAGTCCAGGCCCGCCGCCTCCACCGCCGCCCGCCCGCCGCGGTCCACGACGACCGCCACGGCGACCGGCTCCGCACCGGCCTCCCGCAGCGCCTCGACGGCGGTCAGCGGGCTGGAGCCGGTGGTGGAGACGTCCTCGACCACGAGCACGGTGCGACCGTCGACGTCCGGTCCCTCGATCCGGCGCTGCAGGCCGTGCGCTTTGCCGGTCTTGCGGACGACGCACGCGTCCAGGAAGCCCTCCCCCGCTGCCGCCGCGTGCAGCATGGCCGTCGCGACCGGGTCGGCGCCCAGGGTGAGCCCGCCGACGACGTCGTAGCGCAGGTCGCCGGTGAGCTGGCGCATCACCCGGCCCACCAACGGGGCGCCCTCGTGGTGGAGCGTCAGCCGACGCATGTCGATGTACCAGTCGGCCTCCTGCCCCGAGGACAGCGTGACCCGCCCGTGGACGACGGCGAGGTCGACGACGAGCTGGAGCAGCCGGTCACGGTCGGGCAGGGAGGCGGGGGCCGTCATGCCGCCGACCCTACTGACGCCGGCCCGGGCGCTCCCCGGGCTCGTCCTCCTTCAGGCGGCCGGTGCCGCGAGCACCTGGTCGACGATGTAGACGGTGGCGTTGAGCGTCGGCAGGTTGCCGCAGATGACCGTCGCGTCGGCGGCACCCAGCAGGGTCTGGTCGGCACTGACCGTGAAGACCTCGCCGGCGCCGTCGATGGTCAGCTGACCGCCGCCGAGGGTCGTGTGCGTGCCGGCCAGCTCGCCGGGTGTCAGCCGGCCGGTGATGACGTGGTGGGTGAGCAGGGCGGTCAGCCGGGGGGTGTCGGCCAGCAGCGGGTCGAGGGTCGCCCGGGGGACGGCGGCGAAGGCCTCGTTGACCGGGGCCAGCACGGTGAGGTCCTCGGTGGCGTCCAGGGACGCGGTCAGCGCGGCCGCGTGCACCGTCGCCGTCGTGGCGGCCAGCCCCGGGACGGCGGACATCGCCGTGGCCGCGGGGGCGGCGGCCAGCCCGGCCGGGCTGCTCGGGCCCTTGGCGGGCAGCGCGGCGCAACCGGGGCCGAAGTGGCCGGTGGGAGCGGCCGGGGCGGGCGGAGCGGTCTCCGGAGGGGTGGCGGCCGCGGGAGCGCTCGCGGCCGCGACGTCCTCCGCCGGCTCCTCGGAACCGCAGCCGGCCAGCGCCAGCACGGTGAGCGCGGCGAGCAGGGCACGGCAGGACGGGCTGCGGGTCACGGGGAGGGGCTCCTTCGTCGGGGGCGCCGCCATCATCACCGGCCCGGCCCGCCGGAGCCCGCAACAGGGCCGGGGAACGGGCCGGAAACGGGCCGCGGGCCGCCGTCCGGTCGAACGACGCCCGCGGCCGGCCCCGTCTCGGGTCCCGACCTGAGCCTGCGAAGGGTGGGGAGGACGGGGTCCTTGCTCAGGCAGCCGGGGCGAGCACCTGGTCGACGATGTAGACGGTGGCGTTCGCCGTCTGCACGTTGCCGCAGATGACCGAGGCCTCAGTGCCGGTCACGGTCTGCGCGACGGTGAAGTTCTCGCCGGAGCCCTCGATGGTGACCTCGTCGCCGTTGAGCGTGGTGTGCGTGCCGGCCAGCTCGTCGGGGGCCAGGCGGCCCTCGATGACGTGGTGGCTGAGGATCGCGGTCAGCTTGGCGTTGTCGGCCAGCACCGCCTGCAGCGCGTCGGCCGGGATGGCCTCGAACGCCGGGTTCGCCGGGGCGATGACGGTGATGTCCTGGGCACTGTTGAGCGTGTCGCCCAGGTTGGCCGCCGTGACGGCCTGCACCAGCGTCGACAGCACCGGGTTGTTGCTGGCCGCGGTGGCCACCGGGTCGTCGGCCATGCCCTGGAAGCTGCCCTCGTCGGCGGCGTCGCTCGGCACGGCCGCGCAGCCCTCGCCGAATGGCTCCTCGGAGGCCATGTCGGTGGACGGCGCCGACGAGCTGCTGCTGCCGCCGCCCGTGGCGCTCTCGCTGGCGCTGCTGGCGGCGCTCTTCACGGTGTCCGCGGCGTTGGACGCGGTGTCCTCGGCGCCGCAGGCGCTCAGCGTGATGGCCAGGCTGGAGGCGGCGGCCAGCATGACGGTGCGGGTGAGGGTGCGCTTCACGGGTGGATCTCCTTGGTCGTCGCGCGGGGGTCCGCTCCCCGGTGGCCCGGGGCGGGGGTCGCGCCTACGGCCGGCGGCCGAGGCGGGTTCGTGGGGCCGGACCGTCGCCGGGACGGCCGGGGGTCAGGTCGCGATGACCCGGATCGAGTGCAGTCCGGTCGAGCCGTTCGGGAAGGGCTCGACCCGCTCGGCGGCCTGCACCTCCCCCTCCGCGCTGGTCGCGCGGACGGTGAGCTGGTACGAGCCAGGGGCGAAGTCGTAGGGCAGCACCCACTGGCGCCACAGGTCGGCGTCCACCTGCGGGGAGAGCTGCGCGGGCAGCCACCCCCCCTGGTCGACCCGGACCTCGACGGCGGCGATGCCGCGGGTCTGCGCCCAGGCCACCCCGGCGATGGGACGGCGGCCGGCCGGGAAGCGGCGCAGCGGCGCGGGGGTGTCGATGCGGGAGGCGACCTTGATCGGCCCCTGGGCGGCCCAGTCGCGCTCGATCCAGTAGGCGTCGAAGGCGTCGTAGGTGGTCGCCTCGATGCCGACCATCCACTTGCAGGCCGACACGTAGCCGTAGAGGCCGGGGATCAGCATCCGCACCGGGAAGCCGTGCTCGACGGGGAGCGGCTCGCCGTTCATCCCGAAGGCGATCATCGCGTCCTCGACGTCGAGCGCGGACCGGGTCGGGGCGCCGATGGTCATCCCGTCCGAGGAGCGGCAGACCAGCTGGTCGGAGCCGGACTGGATGCCGTTCTCGCGGAGGAAGGCCCCGAGGGGGACGCCGAGCCAGCGCGCCGTCCCGGCCAGCCGGCCGCCGACCTCGTTGGACACGCAGGTGAGGGTGATGTCGCGCTCGATCAGGTCGTCGCGGCCCAGCAGGTCGTCGAAGGTGTAGGTGCGCGGGGAGTCGAACATCCCGGTGAGGGTCAGCCGGTAGTCCGCCGGCCGGATCTGCGGCACCGTGATCGCGGTGTCGACCCGGTAGAACTCGCGGTTGGCCGTGAACAGCGGTGTCACCCCGTCCACCTGGCCGGCCAGGTCGGCGCCGGCCGGCAGCGCCGGGGCCGGGGAGGCCGGGGCCGGGAGGGCGAGGTCGGCGCGCGCTCCGCCGACGTCGAAGCGGCGCAGCAGCAGCCGGCCGGCTCCGCCGGTGACGACCGCGGCGCCCACGGCGGCCCCGCTGGTGAGGAAGAAGCGGCGACGGTCGAGCCCGGCGCCCTTGCGGTCGCCGGTGCCCAGCGACGTCCGTAGGCGCTCGGCGAGCGGCGCCGCGTCGTCCGCGGGGGTGGGCGCGGCGGCCGTCGTCGGCACGGTGAGCGAGGCCAGGCGCGCCCGCAGCGCGACGATCCCCGCGCCCGCCCCGACGAGGGCGGGCAGCGCGTCCAGCGGGCCACCGGCGGGCCCGGTCACGGCCGCGGCCGCCCCCACCACGCCGAACAGCGCGATACCGGCCACCCCGACCGCCCGCCGGCCGAGGGCGAGGACCCCGAGCACCGCGGCGTAGAGGGCGATGAGCACCAGCGTGCCGACGACGAGGGCGATCTTGTCGTTCTCGCCGAAGGTCGCGATCGCGAAGGCCTTGACCGGCTCGGGGACCAGGGTGATGACCTTGTCGCCGACGGCGACGACCGGCGAGGACTGCGGCCCGATCAGGGTGGCGACGAGCTCGGCCACGCCCAGCGCGACGCCGGCGGACAGCAACCCGGCCACGGCGGCGCGCGGACGGCGCCCGCGAGGCAGCCGCCCGGCGCCACCCTGCCCGTCCGGCCCGGTCGCCGGGGCCGGAGCCTGCTCGGTGGTGGCCACGACTGGTCTTCGCGACCAGCCGCCCTACGGGTTCACGGTTCGAGTAACGCTTCCGTAACGAGCTGTCAGCGCAGTCCGGCCTGCCGGCGCGCGGTCATCGCCCGGTACCACTCGCTCGACGGCCGGCGGGCCAGCAACACGATGCCGGCGATCGCCAGCAGCAGCTGGAACACCGACAGTGCGGAGAGGAAGCCGGTGCTGGGCTGCGCCAGCGACACCAGGCCGCCGACGACGCCCAGCCCACCCAGCACGAACAACACGATGCGCGCCCAGTTGCGGCCCTTCCAGGCGAAGAAGATGAACAGCGCCTCGAGCGCGGCGAAGAGCAGCCCCGTGATCGCGCCGGCCACCACGGCCGCCTGCACCAGATCCTCGGAGACCGCTACGTCCGACCCGGCGAGCTGCTGGTCGAGGATGCTGTCGATGCTGCCGAAGGCCACCACGGAGCCGACCAGCCCGAGGAGCAGGTTGGCCACGAAGGCGCCGATGCCGAAGCGCACCGTGTCCGGCCGGGGCGGGGCCTCCTGCGGCAGCTGGTGGCCGGACGCCGACGGGGCGGCGGCGTAGCCGTACGGCGGCTGCCCCTGCCAGCCCTGCTGGGGGCCCTGCCAGCCCTGCTGGGGCGGCGCCTGCCAGCCCGGCTGGTCCTGCGGCGGCTGCCACCCCTGCTGCGGATCCTGGCCGCCCTGCCCTGACGTCATCGCTGGCTCCCTGGTCGCCGGTCGTGTGTCCGGCGCGATGATCACCCACCCCCCGCCTCCCGGCCAGGGATCGGCGCCGATCGAGACCCGATCGATGACACCGCGGTCACACCGTCGGCCCACCGGTCGACACCGCGATCGCGTGCCGTCCCGGCAGGGGCTGAGCCGCTGCCCGTGCTCCTGCGGAGCCCCCTTCAGCCTGATCGGACGACGCCGGGCCCCGCCGTCCCAGGGGACACGGGGCCCGGTGCGCGGCTCCGTTCAGCCGCGGCGGACGGTCAGGCCCTCCTCGGCGAGGTCCTCGGGGGCGTCGACGACGACCTCGTCGCCGTCCCGGATCTCGCCGGCCAGCAGCGCCTTGGCCAGCCGGTCGCCGATCGCCGACTGCACCAGCCGGCGCAGCGGACGGGCGCCGTAGACCGGGTCGAACCCGTTGAGCGCCAGCCACTCGCGCGCGGCGTCGGTGACCCGCAGCGTGAGCCGGCGGGCGGCCAGCCGGCGGGCCAGCACACCGACCTGGATGTCGACGATGCCGGCCAGCTCGTCGCTGCCGAGGGCGTGGAACACCACGACGTCGTCGAGCCGGTTGAGGAACTCCGGCTTGAAGTGCTGCCGGACGACCTCCATGACCGCGGCCCGGCGCCGCTCCTCGTCGATCGACTGATCGGCGATCAGGTGCGACCCCAGGTTCGAGGTCAGGATCAGGATGGTGTTCCGGAAGTCCACCGTCCGGCCCTGGCCGTCGGTGAGCCGGCCGTCGTCGAGCACCTGCAGCAGGACGTCGAACACGTCCTGGTGCGCCTTCTCCACCTCGTCGAACAGCACGACGGTGTAGGGCCGCCGCCGCACTGCCTCGGTCAGCTGGCCACCGGACTCGTAGCCGACGTAGCCGGGTGGGGCGCCGACCAGCCGGGCCACCGAGTGCTTCTCGGAGTACTCGCTCATGTCGATGCGGACCATCGCCCGCTCGTCGTCGAAGAGGAACTCCGCCAGCGCCTTGGCCAGCTCGGTCTTGCCGACGCCGGTCGGACCGAGGAAGAGGAACGACCCGGTCGGCCGGTTGGGGTCGGCCACGCCGGAGCGCGCCCGGCGGACGGCGTCGGAGACGGCGCGGACGGCGTCGGGCTGCCCCACGACGCGCCGGCCGAGCTCGTCCTCCATCCGCAGCAGCTTCTGGGTCTCGCCCTCGAGCAGCCGCCCGGCGGGGATGCCGGTCCAGGCCTGGACGACCTCGGCGATGTCGTCGGGACCGACCTCCTCCTTGAGCATGGAGTTCCCGCCCGCTACCGAGGCCTCCGCGTCGGCCAGCGCCTTCTCCAGCTGCGGCAGGCGGCCGTAGCGCAACTCGGCGACCTTCGCCAGCTCGCCGTCCCGCTCGGCCCGCTCGGCTTCCAGACGGGCCCGCTCCAGCTCCTCCTTGATCTGCTGGATGCGGACGATCGCGCCCTTGTCCTGCTGCCAGCGGGCGGTCAGCTCGTCGAGCTGCTGGCGCTTGTCGGCCAGGTCCGCGCGCAGCGCGGCCAGCCGCTCGACCGAGGAGGGGTCGTCCTCCTTGGCCAGCGCCATCTCCTCGATCTCCAGCCGGCGGACGGCGCGCTCGACCTCGTCGACCTCGACGGGCCGGCTGTCGATCTCCATCCGCAGCCGGCTGGCGGCCTCGTCGACCAGGTCGATCGCCTTGTCCGGCAGGAAGCGGGCGGTGACGTAGCGGTCGGACAGGGTCGCGGCGGCGACGATGGCGGCGTCGGTGATCCGGACGCCGTGGTGGACCTCGTAGCGCTCCTTGAGGCCGCGCAGGATGCCGATCGTGTCCTCGACCGAGGGCTCGCCGACGAAGACCTGCTGGAAGCGGCGCTCCAGCGCCGGGTCCTTCTCGATGTGCTCGCGG
>JALYNA010000244.1 GCA_030773455.1 Actinomycetota bacterium | reverse complement strand
CGCCGGAACCGGCCGCGCGCAGCGTGCCGCCCGCGCCGCGGTGCCCGGCGGCGGCTCCTGGTCGCTGCTGCGCCAGCCCCTCGCCCGCCAGGTGACGCTGTTCCTCGGTCTGCAGAGCGTGCAGTTCTACTCGATCGGCGCGTGGCTGCCCACGCTGCTGGCCGACGCGGGGGTGCCGGTGTCCGAGGGCGGCCTGCTGCTCGGGCTGAGCAACGTCGTCGGCGCCGTGGGCGCGCTGCTCGCACCGGCCCAGGCCGGGCGGATGCGCGGCCAGCGTCCGCTGGTGCTCGCCGTCCTCGGCATCTACATGGTCGGGCTCGGCGGCCTGCTGCTCGTCCCCGGACAGGGCACGCCGGTCTGGGTCGCCGCCTTCGGCCTGGCCCAGGGCAGCGGCTTCGCCCTGGCGCTGACCCTCGTCGTGCTGCGCAGCGCCACCCCGCTCACCGCCGCCCGGCTCGGCGGGGTGGCCCAGGGCCTGGGGTACCTGCTCGCGGCCGCGGGGCCGTTGCTGCTGGGCTGGCTATACGACCTCACCGGCGGCTGGACCGCCCCGCTGCTCCTGCTCGTCGCCGGCCTGGTGCCGATGACCTGGGCCGGCTGGGGCGCCGCCCGGGACGCCGTCCTGGCCACCGACGCGCAGCCGCGGGCGGCCAGTCCGGTCAGACCGGGACTCAGCGCAGGGTCACCGGCAGATGCTCGAAACCGCGCAGCGTCTGCAGGTCGCTGCGGACCGGCCGGCCCGACACCCGGAGGTCCGGGAACCGCTCGGTGAGCGCACGGAGCGCCGCGGCTGCCTCGAGTCGGGCCAGCCCGGCGCCGATGCAGTAGTGGATGCCGGCGGAGAAGGCCAGGTGGTCGCGGGCGTTGCGGCGGGTGACGTCGAAGCGGCCGGGCTCGGCGAAGACGTCGGGGTCGCGGTTGGCCGCGCCGAGTAGCAGCGTGACGCGCGACCCCGGCGGCATCGGCACGCCGGCCAGCTCCGTGTCGACGCGGACCGTCCGGCCGGTGATCTGCACCGGGCTGTCGAAGCGCAGGACCTCCTCGACGGCGTCGGGCCAGCCGGCGGGGTCGGCGAGCAGGGCGGCGCGCTGGTCGCGGTGCGCGTCGAGCAGCACGACGGCGTTGCCGAGCAGGTTGACCGTAGTCTCGAAGCCTGCCCCCAGCAGCAGCATCACCGTGGCGTGCAGCTCCCGGTCGGTCAGCGCGCCGTCGTCGGACGCCGCGACCAGCCGGCTGACCAGATCCTCCCCCGGGTCGCGGCGCAGGCGGGCGAAGTGACCGGTCAGGAAGTCGTGCAGCGCCCGCAGGGCGCGCTCGCCGGCCAGGAAGCGGCGCAGCGGCAGGCCGGGGTCCAGAGTGGCCGCGGCGGCGGCACCCCAGCGCAGGAAGTCCTCCTGGCGATCGACCGGCACGCCCAGCAGGTCGGCGATGACCAGGACCGGCAGCGGAGCCGCGAACGTCGCGACCAGGTCCACCGCCTCGCCGCGGGCGGCGGCTGGTTCCAGGGCGTCGAGCAGGGTGCCGGCGAGCTGCCGGATCATCGGCTCGGCGGCTGCGGTGGCGCGCGGCGTGAAGGCCCGGCCCACGAGCCGGCGGTAGCGGGTGTGGTCGGGCGGGTCCACGACGAGCATCGACGGGGGCTCAGCGACGCCGGTGACTGCGGGGTCGTCGCCGAAGGCCAGTGCCCAGCGGGCCGGCCGGGGCGCTCCGGACCAGTCGAAGCCGACACCGAAGCGGTCGGACCGCAGCACCTCGGAGGCCACGGCGTGGGACGTGGTGAGCGGGCCGAGGGCGCTGCGCACCAACGGGCCACGAGCCCTGAGCTGCTCGTGGAGGTCGTGCGGGGAGGCGCGCAGGTCGGGATCGCGCAGCAGGCGGGCGACGATGTCGCCGCGGCGGGCCTCCCGGGTCAGGTAGGCCGCCGGCATGCCGTGGCGCACCGCCCAACGGGCCATCGTGCGGGCGGGCCGCAGTGCTCGCCCCGCCGTGGAGCGCCCGATCGCGGTGGGTGTCGCCGTCCCCACGCCTGCGTTCCCCCTCCCGCCGCCGGTCGGTGACCTGGCGATCCTCACACGACGACGCCGGGCGCGACCGATCGGTTCCGCCCGGCGTCGATCGGCTGACCGAGGTCAGCCCGTGGGGTCGACGTTCGGGTCGGGCGCCCGGCTGGCGTCGCCGTCCCAGTCCTTGCCCGCCACGTCGGCGTGGTCGGAGATGCTGTCGGTCTGGTCGGCGACGGTCTGGACCATCTCCTCGTCGGAGAGCCCCTCGCCCGCGCTGTAGGTGTTGCCGGTCGGCTCGCTCATGCCGTCTCCTCCTCGGTCGATCGCTCCACCCGCCCGTCCCCGGGAGCCGCCGAGCCCAAACCAGGGGTGCCGACCGGGAGCCCGTCCGCCTGCGACTGCAGACCAGGGGCCGCCAGCTCGAACCAGACGCGCTTGCCGTCGGCGTGGTCCTCGACACCCCAGCGGTCGGCGATGCCGACGATCAGCCGCAGGCCGCGGCCCCGGGGGGCGCCGAGGTCGAACTCCCGCACCACGGGGCGCAGGGCGGAGCCGTCGGCGACGGAGATGCGCAGCCAGCGGTCAGAGAGCGTGAGCTCGAGGGTGAAGGAGGCCTCGCCCGGGACGTGGTCGACGACGTTGGCGACCAGCTCGGTCACCAGGAGTGCGGCGTCCTCGGCATCGTGCGGGGCGGCCCAGGCGTGCAGCAGGCCGCGCACCAGGTGCCGGGCGACCGGGACGCTCGCCGGCACCGGGTTCAGGTCAACAACGGCGCTGAGCGTGGACATCGGGTCTCCCCCCTCCGTCGGGTGGACCCCGCAGCGCGGCCCTCGGCGTCGACCTCGCGCCGCACCATCCCGTTGACACAACATAGGTGCCACCGCGGTTGCATGCAATGAACGTTGCGGGTTATGGCCGTTGCATGTCACGGCCCTTGCATTCCGTCACCCGACTATGGATAGTCGGCAACCGAATGGCCTGCACCCAGGCCCGGGACATGGAGGACTCGTGCCGACGGACCAGATCGAGGAGGACCAGGCCGCCCGCGCGCTGAGCGACCTCATGTCGGTGCTGGACGCCTGCATGACCGAGCTCGCCGGCGCCCGGTCGCGCGCGGAGAAGCTGCTCGAGGAGCGGCAGGCCGGCCGCGCGTGGCTCGACATCGTGACCGCGGAGTCCCGGCCGCTGGTGGTCGAGCAGATCAGCTCGGTGATGGCGGCCCTCGCCAGCGCCGGGAGTGTCTGGCGGCGTGAGGAGGCGCACGCACTGGCCTCCGAGCAGGTAAGCATCAACCGGATCGCCGCGATGTTCGGCGTCACCCGCCAGCGCATCTCCGCACTGCTGCGCGAACGCGCCCGCGCCGCTGAGGGCTGAGCCGCACCGTCCCTCGTCAGACGGTGAGCGCGTCGATCGCCTTGTAGACCCGCTGCTCCGACACCGGCCGCGGCGTGCCGACGTTCTGCGCGAACAGGCTCACCCGCAACTCCTCGAGCATCCAGCGGACGCGGGCGACCGGGTCGTCCGGCGCACCGGTCGACGGCACTCGCGCGCGCAGCTGCTCGTACTCGGCGGTCACCGCGTCGACCGCGGCCATCCACAGGGCGTCGCGCGCGGCGTTGGCCGGCAGCTTCTCCAGCCGGTGCGCCATTCCCCTGAGGTAGCGCACCAGGTCCGGCAGCCGGCGACGCCCGGCCGTGGCGACGAAACCGCGGTGCAGCAGGCCGCCCATCTGCCGGCGCAGGTCCGCGATCGCCGTGTCGGGCACCCGCCGCCCCGGTGCCGCCCCGATCGCGACGGCGACCTCGCGGGCCTGGGTGAGCACCGCCTCGACCCGCCGCACGGTGTCGGCGGTGAGCGGCAGCAGCTGGGCCCGGGCGGTCTGCACCAGCGCGGCGAACGCGGCCTCGTCCCGCGGCGGCCCGCCCGCGGCGGCGAGTAGCTCGTCGGCGGCGGCGTCCACGCAGTCGTCGACCAACGCCGGGATCTCGCCGTCCGGGTTGAACTGCAGCGCCAGCCGGGTCGTCGGGGACAGGCCCTTCACCACCTGCCGGGTGGGTGACCCGGCGACCAGCACCAGCAGCCGCCGGGCCCCGCGCCAGGTCAGCCGGGTGGCCTCGACCTCGGTGGCGACCACCCGGACGCCGACCGTCGTCCCCTCGTCGACCAGCGCCGGGAAGGCGGTCACCACGTGCCCGCCGCGGCGGACCTCGACGGTGCGCGGCAGCGTGCCGAACGTCCAGGTGGTCTGACCGGTGCGCTCGACGTCCGAGGCCGCCGCGGCCAGGCTGGCCCGGCTCTGCGGCGCGACCTCGCGGCGCAGCGCCTGCAGGTCCTTGCCGGTGGCCAGCGGCCGGTGCCGGTCGTCGACGACCCGGAAGGTCGCCCGCAGGTGGCCGGGCACCTGGGCCGGCGCCCACGCGTCCGGCGGGATGACGACCCCGGCGGCCCGGCGCAGCTCGCGTTCCAGCGCCGCCAGCAGCGGCTCGGTCAGCGCGATGCGCGGCAGCACCTCGCGCACCCGGTCGGGGATCGGCACCAGTGCGCGGCGCAGTTGCTTGGGCAGGGTGCGCAGCAGTGCGGTGACCAGCTCCTCCCGCAGCCCGGGGACCGTGAAGGCCAGCGACTCCCCGGCGGTCTCCGCGACGACGGTGTCGAGCACGGCCAGCGGGACGTCGACGGTGACGCCGTCGGCCGGCGTGCCCGGCGCGAAGGCGTAGGACAGCGGCAGGGTCAGCGGTGCCGTCAGCCCACCACCCAGCGCCACCTCGTCCGGGTAGTCCTCGACCCGCACCTGCCCGGCCGCGGCAGCGTTGGTGAGCATCTGGGGGGTGAAGGTGAGCAGGTCGGGGGTCTGCCGCCGGGCGGCCTTCCACCACCTGTCGAAGTGCCGGGTGGAGACCACGTCGGCCGGGATCCGGGCGTCGTAGAGCTCGAACAGCGCCTCGTCGTCCACCTGGATGTCGCGGCGGCGGGCCCGCTCCTCCAGCTCGGCGACCCGGCGCATCGCGTCGGCGTTGTCGTGCCAGAACCGGTGGTGCATCGTCCACTCGCCCTCGACCAGGGCGTGCCGGATGAACAGCTCCCGGGAGACGACGGGGTCGATGGAGCCGTACTGCACGCGGCGGCCGGTGACCAGCGGGATGCCGTAGAGGGTGACCCGCTCGGTGGCGACGACGGAGCCGCGTTTGGCGTCCCAGCGGGGTTCGGAGTACTCCCGCTTGACCAGGTGGTCGGCCAGCCGCTCGACGACCTCGGGGTCGATGCGGGCGACGGTGCGGGCGAACAACCTGCTGGTCTCCACCAGCTCGGCGGCGACCACCCAGCGCGGCGGCTTCCTCGCCAGCGGGGTGCCCGGCGCGATGACGAAGCGGGCGTTGCGGGCCCCGAGGTACTCGCGGCCGCCGCGCCGCCGGTCGCCGTCCCGGCCCTTGCCGTCCTCCACCTGCAGGCCGACGTGGGACAGCAGGCCGGAGAGCAGGGCGGCGGAGATGCCCCGCTCGCCGGGCTCCGGAGCGAGCTCGCCGACGGTCATGCCCAGCCGGCGCGCGGTGCTGCGCAGCTGGCCGTAGAGGTCCTGCCACTCGCGGATGCGCAGGTAGTGCAGGAACTCGCGCTTGAGGGTGCGGCGGAACTGGCTGCCGGACAGCGCATCCTGCTGCTCGGTCACGTACCGCCACAGGTTGAGCAGTCCGAGGAAGTCGGAGTTCTCGTCGGCGAAGCGGGCGTGGGCGGCGTCGGCAGCCTGCTGGTGCTCGCTGGGCCGCTCGCGGGGGTCCTGGATGGTCAGGCCCGCGGCGATGACCAGCACCTCCTCCAGCACGCCGCGCCGGTCGGCCTCCACGACCATCCGGGCCATGCGCGGGTCCAGCGGGAGGGCGGCCAGCGCCCGGCCGGTCGGGGTCAGCGGGCGGGTGGGGCCGTCGGCAGAGTCGGCCAGGGCGCCGAGCTCCTCGAGCAGCGCCACCCCGTCGGCGACCGCGCGGCGGTCCGGCGGGTCGATGAACGGGAAGTCCGCGACGTCGCCCAGCTCCAAGGCGGCCATCTGCAGCAGCACCGAGGCGAGGCTGGTGCGCAGGATCTCCGGGTCGGTGTACTCCGGCCGGCTCTCGAAGTCCTCTTGCGTGTAGAGCCGGATCGCGATGCCCTCGGAGGTGCGCCCGCAGCGGCCGGAGCGCTGCCGCGCCGAGGCCTGGCTGATCGGCTCGATCGGCAGCCGCTGGACCTTCAGCCGGGAGCTGTACCGGGAGATGCGCGCGGTGCCCGGGTCGACGACGTAGCGGATGCCCGGCACGGTCAGCGAGGTCTCGGCGACGTTGGTGGCCAGCACGATCCGCCGTCCGGTGTGCGGGGCGAAGACGCGGTGCTGGTCGGCGGCCGAGAGCCGCGAGTAGAGCGGCAGCACCTCGACCGAGGGGAACCGCTCGGTGAGGACGTCGGCGGTGTCCCGGATCTCCCGCTCGCCGGCGAGGAACACCAGGACGTCGCCGGGGCCCTCGGCGGCCAGCTCGTCGACGGCGTCGGCGATCGCGCTGACCTGGTCCCGGTCCGGGTCGGCGTCGGGGTCGTCGGGGTCAACCACCGGGCGGTAGCGGACCTCGACGGGGTAGGTGCGCCCGCTGACCTCGACGACCGGCACCTCAGCACCGTCCGTAGAGAAGTGCTTGGCGATCCGGTCGACGTCGATGGTCGCGGAGGTGATGACCAGCTTGAGGTCGGGACGGCGGGGCAGCAGCCGGGCCAGGTAGCCGAGCAGGAAGTCGATGTTGAGGCTGCGCTCGTGCGCCTCGTCGAGGATGAGCGTGTCGTAGCTGCGCAGGTCGCGGTCGTTCTGGATCTCGGCGAGCAGAACGCCGTCGGTCATCACCTTGACCAGCGTGTTCTCGGTGGCGTGGGTGGCGAAGCGCACCTGGTAGCCGACCGTCTCGCCGAGCGGGACGTCGAGCTCCTCGGCGATCCGCTCCGCGACCGTGCGCGCGGCGATCCGGCGCGGTTGCGTGTGCCCGATGGTGCCGCGCACGCCGCGGCCGAGCTCTAGGCACATCTTGGGCAGCTGGGTCGTCTTGCCCGAGCCCGTCTCCCCGGCCACGACGACCACCTGGGAGTCGCGCAGCGCGGCGGCAATGTCCTCGCGGCGGGCACTGACC
>JALYNA010000243.1 GCA_030773455.1 Actinomycetota bacterium | reverse complement strand
GGGCCGGCTACGGCCCGGCGCACCGCCGGCTCGATCAGTCCTCGCCCCACTCGTCCATCGGCTGGTTGCTCTCCACCACCTCGACGGTGTCCACCGCCGGCGGGCCACCTGCATCGGGGAACGCGTCGTGCTTCTCCTCGGCACCGGATCCCTTCACCGCAGCCTCTGCGGCGGCTGCTACCCCGGCCGCCGCCGCGACACCGGCCGCGACGGCTGTGCCGGAGACCCCGGCCTTGCCGCTGTCGCCCCGCGACGGGGCGGCCGAGCCGACCCCCGGAGTGCCGACGCCCGCTCCCTCGTTGACCGAGCCGCGCCACGCACCGCTGGCGTAGCCCTGGTCCTCGACGAGTTCCTTGAACCGCTGCAGGTCTGCAGCGACCTGCCGCTCGACGATCCCGAACTCGTCCCCGATCTGCTCGACCACGCCTTCCGGCTCGTATTCGAGGGTCAGGTGCACCATCGTGGCGCCGTCGTCGGCCGGCTCGAACCGGACGGCTCCGGCATTGGTGGCACCGCTCGTCGCCGCCCAGGCGACCTTCTGGTCCGGCACCTGCTCGAGGATCGTCCCCTCCCACTCGCGGCGGACGCCGGCGATCTCCGCGACCCAGTGCAGCCGCCGGTCGTCGAGCTGGCGGACCTCCTTGACGCCCCCGAGGAAGTGGGGGAAGTCCTCGAACTGCGTTCACTGGTTGTAGGCCGTCGACACAGGGACGTCGACCTGCAGCGACTTCTCTGCCTTCGTTGTCATCGTCGTGTCGTCCGTCCGCGAGCGAGGCTGTCCACCGATCGGTGCGGGCAGCGCTACCCGCGCGGGCAGCCGCTACGCGCGACCGGACCGCGAGCGCGGGAGGACCCGTTCGTTACGGCTTCGTGATCGGCGGGCTGGCCGGGCTGTGACCAGCGCACTCTAGGGTCGCCCGGGTGACCAGCCGCTCGGACACCCAGCCGCTCGTGCGGCTCTCGCACGTGGACAAGTGGTTCGGCGACCTGCACGTGCTCCAGGACATCGACCTGACGATCGACCGCGGCGAGGTCGTCGTCGTCATCGGCCCCTCGGGGTCGGGCAAGTCGACGCTGTGCCGGACGATCAACCGGCTCGAGCCAATCAACTCCGGCGAGATCACCATCGATGGCCAGCGGTTGCCCGAGGAGGGCAGGGAGCTGGCCAGGCTGCGGGCCGACGTCGGGATGGTCTTCCAGAGCTTCAACCTCTTCGCGCACAAGACCGTCCTGGAGAACGTCACCCTCGGCCCGGCCAAGGTCCGCAAGCAGCCCAGAGGCGAGGTCGAGCGGCGCGCCCGCGAGCTGCTGGACCGGGTCGGGGTCGCCGGGCAGGCCGACAAGTACCCGGCTCAGCTGTCCGGCGGCCAGCAGCAGCGGGTCGCGATCGCCCGCGCGCTGGCCATGGACCCCAAGGTGATGCTCTTCGACGAGCCGACCTCGGCGCTCGACCCCGAAATGATCAACGAGGTCCTCGACGTCATGGCCTCACTGGCCCGCGACGGCATGACCATGGTCGTCGTCACCCACGAGATGGGCTTCGCCCGCCGGGCGGCCAACCGGGTGGTGTTCATGGACGCCGGCCGGATCGTCGAGTCCGCGGACCCCGAGACCTTCTTCACCCGCCCGACCTCCGACCGGGCCAAGGACTTCCTGTCCAAGATCCTCACCCACTGACCGCTCACCCGAGAGGACACCCATGCGCATCACCCGCTACGCCGCCACCTTCGGCGCGCTCGGCCTCGTCCTGACCGGCTGCTCCAGCCAAGCCGGCCAGCAGGCCCAGCAGGCTGCCGAGAACACCGCCGAGGTCGCCGAGGACGTCCAGTTCGAGGCCGGCACCACCATGGCCCGACTCGCCGAGGCCGGCGCCATCACGGTGGGCACCAAGTACGACCAGCCCGGCTTCGGGCTGCTCAACCCCGAGGGCGTGCCCGAGGGCTTCGACGTCGAGATCGCCAAGATCGTCGCCGGCGAGCTGGGCATCGAGCCCGAGGGCATCACCTGGACCGAGACGGTCTCGGCCAACCGCGAGCCGTTCCTCCAGAACGGGCAGGTCGGCATGGTGGTCGCGACCTACACGATCAACGACAAGCGCAAGCAGGTCGTCGACTTCGCCGGCCCCTACTACGTCGCCGGCCAGGACATCATGGTCGCCAAGGGCAACCCGGAGGGGATCCAGGGCCCGGACGACCTGGCAGGCAAGACCGTGTGCTCGGTCGAGGGCTCGACCCCGGCCCAGAACATCCGGGACAACTACCCCGAGGCCGAGCTCGTCACCTACGACGTGTACTCCAAGTGCGCTGACGACCTGGCCAACGGCAACGTCCAGGCGGTGACGACCGACAACGTCATCCTGACCGGCCTCGTGGCCGGCAACCCGGAGGGCTTCGAGCTGGTCGGCAACCCCTTCACCGAGGAGCCCTACGGCATCGGCCTGCCCAAGGGGGACGACGAGTTCCGCACGTTCGTCAACGACGTCCTCGAGGAGGCCTTCGAGGACGGCCGCTGGGCCGACGCCTGGAACCGCACCGCCGGTGCGATCACCGGCGAGGAGGCTCCTGAGCCGCCGGCGGTCAACCGCTACTGAGCCCCCACGACGCCGCCGGGCGGGCACCGCCCGGCGGCGTCGTACCGTTCCGACCACTCGAGGGCCTCGTGCAGTTCCTGAGCGACAACTCCGACCTGCTGTGGAGCGCGTTCCTCACGACGCTCTCCCTCGCGGTCGCCAGCGGCGCGTGTGCGCTGGTGCTCGGCACCGTGCTGGTCGGCATGCGGGTGAGCCCCGTGCCGCCGCTACGCGGGCTGGCCACCTTCTACGTCGAGGTCTTCCGCAACACCCCGCTCACGGTGGTGTTCTTCTTCCTCTTCTTCGGTCTGGTCTCCGTCGACCTGCAGTTCCCCAGCCGCTTCGTCACCGCCGTCGCCGCGCTCTCGCTCTACACCGCGGCCTTCGTCTGCGAGGCCCTGCGCTCAGGCATCAACGCCGTCCCGCCAGGACAGGCGGAGGCGGCTCGCGCCCTGGGCCTGGACTTCGGGCAGACCCTGCGCACGATCGTCCTGCCCCAGGCCTTCCGCACCGTCGTCCCACCGCTGGGCAACGTGTGGATCGCGCTGGCGAAGAACACCTCGATCGCGGCCGGCTTCGCGGTCACCGACCTGACCGCGGCGCTGCAGCGGCTGGCGAACGTCAACGCCGACCAGCTGCTCGCTGTCTTCGCCGCCGTGGTGCTCGGATACCTCGCCATCACGCTGCCGTCGGCCTGGTTGATCCGCATGATCGAAAACCGGGTGGCGATCGTCCGATGAGCAGCACGAGCGTCCTCTTCGACGTCCCCGGGCCCAGGGCCCGCAGCCGACAGCGCATCGGCACCGTCATCGGCGCCCTGGTCGTCCTCGCCCTCATCGGGCTGGCGCTGTGGCGGCTGGGCATCAACGGGCAGCTGGAGGCCCAGCGCTGGGCGATCCTGTTCGACCCGGCCTCCGGTGTCCCGCAGGCCCTCGGTGAGGCGTTGATCAACACGCTCGCCGTCGCCGCCGTCGGCATGGTTGCCGCCACCGTCCTGGGGGCCCTGCTCGCCGTGGGCCGACTGTCCGACCACGCCTGGGTGCGCGGTTCGGTCACGGTCGTCATCGAGTTCTTCCGGGCCGTGCCGCTGCTCGTGCTGATCCTGTTCTGTCTGCTGTTCCTGCCCACGCTCGGGATCCCGATGACTGCGTTCCGGGCACTGGCGCTGGGCCTGACGCTCTACAACATGGCCGTGCTGGCCGAGATCTTCCGCGCGGGCATCCTCTCGGTCGACCGCGGACAGCGCGAGGCGGCCTTCGCCCTGGGCATGCGCAAGACCCAGGTGATGACCCTCGTGCTGATGCCGCAGGCGGTCCGCCGGATGCTGCCCGTGCTGGTGGCGCAGTTGGTGGTCCTGCTCAAGGACTCGTCGCTGGGCTTCATCGTCGGTTACATCGAACTGCTCCGGCAGGCGCGCAGCCTCGTGGAGTTCTTCAACTTCCGGTTCGGGAACGTGTACACGTTCCAGCTCTACGTCGGCGCCGCGGTCATCTACATCGTGGTCAACGTGCTGCTCTCCCAGCTGGCCAGGTACGTCGAGAAGCGCACCCGGAGCGCCGACGCGGCAGCCGGCACGACCGACGTCGAACTGCCGGCCGACGTGCAGATGGGTGGCGGTGGCGGGGCGGTCCTCCCCCGGTGATGGACCGGTTCGGCCGATACCGCGCCTCGGGCCAGACGCGCGCACGGTCACGCCGGGGCCGTGGTGCGCCGATACCCCTGACGTGGACACCGCCCTCCGCCCCGCAGTGCCCCCGCTTCCGGCGCCGGTGCGCCGTTCTGCGGCACCGATGGACGCCGCCCAGGAGTACGTGACCTGGCTGCGCGCCGGCGCGCCGTCCCTGGCCACGGCCGCGCGTGCGGAGACCGCGGTCGTGCGGGAGGTCGTGCCGCCCGCCCGGCACCGCCGCTCCCGGTGCCGGGTGGTGCTGCGCTCCGCCGGCGGCGAGGAGACCGATCTGACCTTCCTCGGGCCGGTGAGTTCCGCGGCGACGCGCCGGAGCGGGCCTTCCACCACCAGATCCGGGCGTGGCTGACCGCGGAGCTGGGCAGCGAGGCAGCTGGCTGGTGGCCGACGACGAGGCACCGGACGGCGTCGCCGTCGACGTCTCGGCCTGGGCGGCGACCGCGAGCTCCGCGGGCTGACCGCGCCGCACGTCGGGGGTCGGCACGAGCCCTACGCCGGGGTCGGCCACGTCGGCCTGACCGGGGATGGGCAGCAGGGCAGGAGGGCAGCCGGGATCCCGATCCGACCTGAAAGAGACCCCCTCCCTCCCCACCCCTCGCAAGCTCGGGGCGGTGCCCTGGAGGGGCCGCCCAGCATGGACGGGTGCACCTGTTCCGAACCAAGCCGGTCGAACGCCTCGGGGACGACGCCACTGGAGACGTGGCCACCGAGGGGGCACCTCCGCAAGCGCCTGTCCGCGCGCTACCTCGTCGGCTTCGGCATCGGCGTGGTGATCGGCACGGGCATCTTCACCCTCACCGACGTCGCCGCCCGGGAGACCGCCGGCCCCGCGGTCGTGGTCTCCTTCGCCGTCGCGGGCGTGGTCGCCCTGCTGGCGGCGCTCTGCTACGCGGAGCTGGCCTCCTCCGCCCCGACCCCCGGCAGCGCCTACTCCTACGCCACCGCCGGTGAGGTGGTGGCCTGGGTGATCGGCTGGGACCTGTTCCTCGAGTTCGCGCTCGGTGCTGCGGTGGTGGCCCGCGGCTGGTCCGGTTACGTCGGCAGCCTGCTGGACCTGCCCCCCTCGCTGTTCGACGAGGAGGCCCCGGTCAACGTCGGCGCGGCGTTCATCGTGGTCGCGCTGACCGCCGTCGCAGTGCTCGGCATCCGGGAGTCCGCCCGCGTCACCGCGCTGCTCGTGGTGGTCAAGGTCACCGTCTGCGTGTTCGTCATCGTGGCCGGCGCCTGGTTCGTCCGCGGCGCCAACCTCACCCCGTTCGTCCCCGGGGGGCGGCCGGCCGAGGGCGAGGGCGGGCCGGCCCAGCCGCTGATCCAGGCGGTCGCCGGCATCGAGCCGGTCGCCTTCGGCATCGGCGGCGTGCTCACGGCCGCGGCCGTCGTCTTCTCCTCCTACACCGGCTTCGAGGCGGTCGCGAACCTCTCCGAGGAGACCCGCCGCCCGGGCCGCGACCTCCCGCTGGGCCTGTTCGGCACCCTGGGAATCGCCACCGTGCTCTACGTCGGCGTCTCGCTCGTGGTGGTCGGGATGATCCCCTACGACCGGATCGACCCGGGGGCCCCGATCGCCGACGCCTTCGACCAGGTCGGCCTCGGATGGGCCGCCGCGCTCATCTCGCTCGCCGCGGTGGCCGGGCTGACCTCGGTGATCCTCGTCGACCTCATCACGATCGGGCGGATCGGCTTCGATGGGCCGGGACGGGCTGCTGCCCCAGTCGATCGCCCGGGTCAGCCCGCGCACCGGGACGTCGGCGCGGGTCACCCTGGCCTTCGCCGTCCTCGTCTTCGTCATGGCGACCTTCGTGCCGCTGGGCGCCCTAGCCGACCTGGTCAGCATCGGCACGCTGTTCGCGTTCCTGCTCGTCTCGGTGGCCGTCATCGTGCTGCGGTACACCCGGCCGGAGATGCCCAGGCCGTTCCGGGTCCCGTTCTCCCCGGTGGTGCCGCTGCTCTCCGTCGCGGCCTGCGGCTACCTGATGCTCAACCCGAGCATCGAGACGTGGGCTGCGGTTTCTCGCCTGGCTGGCGCTGGGCCTGCTGTTCTACGCGGTCTACGGCTACCGGCACTCGCGGCTGC
>JALYNA010000242.1 GCA_030773455.1 Actinomycetota bacterium | reverse complement strand
GCCCGGCCGAGGCCGCCGACATCGCGAACTTCTCGATGCCGATCGAGGACATGGACCTCACCGTCCGGTCCTACAACTGCCTCAAGCGCGAGGGCGTGCACACCGTCGGTGAGCTCGTCACCCGCTCGGAGGCCGACCTGCTGGACATCCGGAACTTCGGGGCCAAGTCCATCGACGAGGTCAAGATGAAGCTGGCGGCCATGGGCCTGGCGCTCAAGGACAGCCCGCCCGGGTTCATCCCCACCTCGATCGAGAGCTACGACGAGGGCTACGAGACCGACGCCTACCAGGGCCACGGCGAGTTCGCCGCGGGCTACGACCAGGTGCAGTACGACGACGGCTCCTACCAGGAGACCGAGCAGCTCTGATGGCGTGCCGGACGGCGGGGCGACCCGCCCTCCGGCACGGCTGCCGGGCCCGCCACACTGGCCCGGACGCACCACCCCGCGCTCTGCGCACGAGACGTCAGCACCACCATGGAAGGCAGCCGGCACCGCGGCCCGGCAGCCTGAGGAAGGACCGACATGCCCACCCCCACCAAGGGTCCCCGTCTCGGCGGTTCCCCCTCGCACGAGCGGCTGATGCTGGCCAACCTGGCCACCTCGCTGTTCGAGCACGGGCGGATCACCACCACCGAGACGAAGGCCAAGCGGCTGCGTCCCCTGGCCGAGAAGCTGGTCACCTTCGCCAAGCGCGGTGACCTGCACGCCCGGCGTCAGGTGATGACGACCATCCGGGACAAGGACGTCGTCCACACGCTGTTCGCCGAGATCGGCCCGCGCTACGCGAACCGGCCGGGCGGCTACACCCGCATCACCAAGGTGGGCCCGCGCAAGGGCGACAACGCCCCCATGGCGGTCATCGAGCTGGTCGAGGGCCAGACGGTGTCCCAGCAGGCCGTCGGCGAGGCCGAGCGTGCCCGTGGCACGCGGTTCGCCGGTGCCGCTGGGGGCGCGGGCGCCGCGTCCGCCGCCGGTGAGGTCACCGCCGACGCACTCGAGGCCGCTGGCGCGGACACCAGCGCAAGCGACGCCGAGGCCACGACGACCGACGCCGCGTCCGCGGACACCGGCACCGAGGATGCGTCCGGCGAGACCGTGGCCGTTGACGCCGAGTCCCCGAGCGACGCCGACGGCACGGACGGCGCGCGGTGAGTGACCGGGAGAACCCGGGCGAGGGCGGCAACGCCGGCGCAGCCGGCGTGCGCGTCGGGGGCGGCGACCAGGGGGCGACGCTTGCCGGTGAGACCACCGGGCCCGGTGGCGACACCTCCCCGGCCGTGACCTCCGGCGACGTCGACCCCGAGGCCCAGCAGGTCGTCACCGACGTCTACAACCCCGACGGCGAGCGTCAGGACGACGCCGACGTCAGCCCGCAGCCGATCGCCGAGAACGCCGCCGTCGTGAACGACCCGGCGCTCTCCCCGGATGTGGCCGCCGCGGCGGCGGCCGAGATCGAGGCCGCCGAGTTGAGCGACGCCGCCACCGCCGGCACCCACGCGCCCGGGGGCGAGTCCGCTCCCGACCCCCGGTGAGCGGTCGCTGACCACCCACCGCACTCCTGACGAGCCCGCCACCGCACCCGATGACGGGCTCGTCCGTCTCCGGCTGGGCATCGCCTACGACGGCACCGCGCTGCACGGCTGGGCCCGGCAGCCTGCTCAGCGCACCGTGCAGGGGGACCTCGAGGCGGCCCTGGCCAGGGTGCTCCGGCAGCCGGTCGCGCTGACCGTCGCCGGGCGTACCGACGCCAGGGTGCACGCCACGGGCCAGATCGCCCACGCCGACGTGCCGCGCGCGGCGTGGGAGGAGCTGCGGGCGCGCATCGTGCGCCGGCTGCGCGGTGTGCTGCCGCCCGACATCGCCGTCCAGACGGTCGAGGAGGCGCCGCCGGACTTCGACGCCCGCTTCGGGGCGCTGCGCAGGCACTACGTCTACCGGCTCACCGACGCCGACAGCGGCCCGCCGCCGCTGCGCCGGACCGACACGGTCGGCTGGCCGCGCCGGCTGGACGTCGACGCGATGGCGGCCGCCGCGGCGCTCCTGCTCGGCCAGCACGACTTCGCCGCCTTCTGTCGCCGCCGGGAGGGCGCGACGACGATCCGGACGTTGCTGGGGCTGACGGTGGCCCGCGAGGACGACCTGGTCACCGCGCGGGCGTCGGCGGACGCGTTCTGCCACTCGATGGTGCGCAGCCTGGTCGGCGCCCTCACCGCGGTGGGGGAGGGCCGCCGTCCGCCGGAGTGGCCGGCTCGGCTGCTCACCAGCACCGCGCGCTCCAGCGAGGTGCCGGTCGTTCCGGCCGAGGGGCTGACCCTCGTGGGGGTCGATTACCCGCCCGACGCGGAACTCGCGGCCCGCGCGGTGGTCACCCGCGCACTCCGCGCCTGACGCGGTTCAGAGGACGGCGGCCACCGCCTCGTCGACGGGTGTGGATCCCGCGACCACCTCGAGCACCGCGCCGGTGGACGGTGCGTCCAGCAGGGCGAGCATGACGGCGGCGACGTCGTCCCGGGAGACGGGGCCGAACGGCAGGTCGCGGCCGAGGCTGACCCGGCCGGTCCCCGGCGTGTCGGTCAGCCGGCCCGGCCGGACCACGGTCAGGTCGAGCACGGGTCGGGCCCGCACACCCTCCTCGGCTGCGTGCTTGGCGCGCAGGTACACCTCGTCGAGGCCCTCCGGCAGCGGCCCGCGATCCAGGGCGTCCACGCCCATGGAGGACATCATCAGGTACCGGCGGACGGCCGCCTCGGCCCCGGCGTCGGCGAGCAGGATCGCGGCGGCGCGGTCCACCTTGTCCTTGCGGTCGGCCTCGGCCTCGGCGCCGAGCTTGGTGCCCGCGGCGAAGACGACGGCATCGTGGTCGACGACGACCGCGGCGACCTCGTCCACGCTGGAGGTCTCGAGGTCCAGGACCACCGGCTCGATCCCCGAGGCGACCAGCTCCCCCTCGCTCGCGGGGGTACGGACGATGCCGGTGACCTGGTCGCCACGGGCGACCAGCAGCCCGCCCAGCCGGCGGCCGACCCGGCCGTTGGCGCCCGCGATCACGACCCGCATGGGGGCTGACCGTACTCGTGGTGCGGGCTCAGGGCTGGGGCGCGGCAACGGCGCCGCGGCCGCCCACGCGTGTGCCCGCTCCAGGTCAGCAGGCGTGTCGCAGTCGGTCCACGGCGGCGGCTGCCCGGGCGCCACCCCCGGGTGCACCCGGCACGCGGTGAGCGGGGCGAGGACCCGGCGCAGCGAGGAGGGCCCGTCCACGTCGGCGAGCGCCGCGCGCAGCGCCGCCGTCCGCCACACCCCGAGCAGCCACTGGTCGTGGCCGATGTCGTCCACGACGAGCACGCCGTCGCCGGTCAGCTGCTCGCGGAGCTCCCGGACCAGCCCGGCGGTGAGGAAGGGCAGGTCGCCGGCGAGCAAGGCGACCACGTCGGTCGGGACGTGCGCCAGACCGGCCCGCATCGCGGCCACGGGGCCGCCGCGCGGCGGGTCCTCCCGCACCAGGACCACGTCGTCCGGCACCGGCTGCGGCGGGCCGACGACGATCCGGGGCGCAGCGTCGGGAACCGCGGCCAGGACCGCGTCGAGGATGCTGCGACCGCCGACCTCCAGTTGCGGCTTGGCCCGGCCGCCCATCCGCGCCGCGCGGCCACCGGCCAGGACGACGGCGGCACAGGGCGGGAGTGCAGGCACGCTGCGACCGTAGGACCCGGACATGGGTACCGTCGCCCTCCGTGGGACGAGTCACGAGCCGGACGCCGGTGCTGCGGATCCGCGGCGCGGCGCACAGCACCCGCCCGGACACCGTGGCGGCCGAGGAGCCGCTGGAGATCCGGCTGGCCGGCACGCCGCTGGCGGTGACCATGCGCACGCCGGGTGACGACTTCGACCTGGTGCACGGCTTCCTCACCACCGAGGGCGTGATCACCGGTTCCGACGACGTCCTGGGGCTGCGCTACTGCGACTCGGTGGACGCCGACGGGCGCAACACCTACAACGTGGTCGACGTCGACCTGGCGCCCGGCGTGGAGCCACCGGACACCGCGCTGGACCGGAACTTTTACACGTCCAGCTCCTGCGGCGTGTGCGGGAAGGCCAGCATCGACGCGATCCGCACGAGGACGCGGCACGACGTCGCCGGGAACCACCTCCGGTTGCCGCTGCCGACGCTGCTTGCGCTGCCTGACCGGCTGCGCGCGGCCCAGCAGGTGTTCGACAAGACCGGGGGCCTGCACGCGGCCGGCCTTTTCACCGCGGACGGCGAGCTGCTGACCCTGCGGGAGGACGTCGGCCGGCACAACGCCGTCGACAAGGTCATCGGGGACGGCGTGCGCCAGGGGCGGCTGCCGCTCGCCGGGCACGTCCTGATGGTCAGCGGGCGGGCGAGTTTCGAGCTCACCCAGAAGGCGGCGATGGCCGGCATCCCGGTGCTCGCGGCAGTGTCCGCGCCGTCGTCCCTGGCGGTGGAGCTGGCCGCCGACGTCGGCATCACGCTGGTCGGCTTCCTCCGCGGCGACGGTTGCAACGTCTATACCCGCACCGAGCGCATCGTCGTGGAGGGCTAGCCGGCGCGGGTCTCCAGCCGGAGCCCGACGAGGACGCCGCTCTCTTCCCGCGTGACGACAGGGAGCGGCTCGCTGTCGGGACAGGTGTGGAACCACCCGGGGCTGCGGGGCACTCGCCGCTGCTCGAACTCGCCGGCGACGGGCTCGTACGTCCGAGGACCGGTCAGACGGTGGGTCTGGACGACCACCTGGGCGCGTACGACCCGGCCGTGGGTGGGCGGCACCTGCTCCGGTACACCACCGTGGAGGTCGGCCACCAGGGCGCCGCGAGCGGGGACCTCCTCGGTGGTGGCCCCGCGCCACCAGGGCCTCAGCAGTTCGTTCTGCAGGAGGAGGCCGAGGTCCGTCCGGCGCGAAGACGCCGTCGGTCGACTTCCGGGTGAGCCGCCCTGCGAGGGTGACGGGAGGAGTGGGGGCCGGAGGCTCCGCGACGAGCCGTCAGGCTGGGCTCATCGCAGGCAGGGGACGGCTCCTGGCCGCGGTGTCGTCCGGTAGGACGACGATGTGATCGCTCAGTGGTCACCGCCCCTGAGCTGGCTCACGACGTGCGGGAGCAGCGGGCCGAGGACGGCGAGCCCGTCACGCACGCCCCCGGTGGAGCCGGGCAGGTTCACGACGAGCGTGCGCCCGGAGGTGCCGGCGACCCCACGGGACAGCACCGAGGTCGGCACCTTGTCCTCGCCGTACCGGCGGACCGCCTCGGCGATGCCGGGCGCCTCTCGCTCGAGCACCCGGCGGGTGGCCTCGGGGGTGACGTCGGTGGGGGACAGGCCGGTGCCGCCGGTGGTGAGGATGACGTCCGCGCCGGAGGCGATCGCCTCCCGGAGCACCACCTCCAGCTCGGCGACGTCGTCGGGTCGCACGTGCGGGCCCTCGACGGTGAACCCGAGCGCGCGCAGCCCCTCGGCCAGCGCCTGCCCGCTGCGGTCCGCGTAGACGCCGGCGGCGGCGCGGTTGGACGCGGTGACGACGGCGGCGCGCGCGTCCTCCGGCAGGCCGGTCACCGCCGCCACTCCCCGCTCTTCCCGCCGGACTTGGCCAGCAGCCGGACGTCGGTGATCGTCGCGCGCGGGTCGACGGCCTTCACCATGTCGATCACGGTCAGCGCGGCGACGGCGACCGAGGTGAGGGCCTCCATCTCCACGCCGGTGCGGTCGGCGGTGCGCGCGGTGGCGACGATCTCGACGGCGTCGTCGGCCACGGTCACGTCGACGGTGACCCCGTGCAGGGCGATCGGGTGGCACAGCGGCACGAGGTCCGGCGTCCGCTTGGCCCCGGCGATGCCCGCGATGCGGGCGACGGCGACGGCGTCGCCCTTGGGCACCCCCTCGCCCCGTAGCAGCGCCACCACCTCGGGCGCGACCAGCACCCGGCCGGCGGCGGTCGCCTCGCGGGCGGTGACCGGCTTGGCGGAGACGTCAACCATGCGGGCGGCGCCGGTCTCGTCGACGTGGGTCAGTTCGCTCACTGCAGCGCTCCTTCGATCAGCACGACGTCCACCGGGGCGCCGACGGGCAGGTCGGTGACGTCCTCGGGGACGATGACCAGGCAGTTGGCGCGGGCCAGGTGTGCCACCAGGTGCGAGCCGGGCCCGCCGACCTGGGAGACGGTGCCGGCGTCGTAGCGGCCCCGCAGGAACTGCCGGCGCCCGGCGGGGGAGCGCAGTGGGGCGGTCAGCGTCGCGGGGGCGCGCAGCCGGCCCGGGGCGGCGTGCCCGAGTGCGCGGCGCAGCGCCGGCCGGACGAAGACCTCGAAGGAGACGAAGGAGCTCACCGGGTTTCCCGGCAGCGTGACCACGGGGACGCCGTCCACCGTGCCGGCGCCCTGGGGGCCGCCCGGCTGCATCGCCACCTTGACGAACTCGACGGTCCCCAGGGCGGCGAAGGCGTCCTTGACCACCTCGTAGGCGCCGGCGCTGACCCCGCCGCTGGTGACCAGCAGGTCGGCGGTCGCGAGCTCGGCGCGGACGGTGGCGAGGAACTGGTCGACGTCGTCGGGGACGAAGTGCAGCCGCCGCGCCGTCCCCCCGGCGTCCTCGACGGCCGCCGCCAGCAGTGCGGTGTTGGACTCGTAGATCTGCCCGGGCAGCAGCGGCGTCCCGGGCTCGACCAGCTCGCTGCCGGTGGAGAGCACCAGCACCCGGGGGCGGCGACGCACCCAGAGGGTCCGCGCGCCGACGGCGGCGGCCAGGCCCAGCTGCGCCGCACCCAGCGGGGAGCCGGCGGTCAGCGCGACGGTCCCGGCGGTGATGTCCTCCCCGGCGCGCCGCAGGTGGGTGCCGGCGGTGGGGGCGTCGCGGATCTCCACGACGTCGGTGGCGCCGTCGGTGAGCTCGACGGGCACGACGACGTCGGCGCCCTCCGGCAGCGGCGCGCCGGTCATGATCCGCTGCACGGTGCGGGGTTCGAGCGGGCGGACGTCGGTCCGCCCGGCGGGGATGTCGTCGGCGACCGGCAGTCGCACCGGGGGGGTGGCGACCTCCGCCGAGCGCGCGGCGTAGCCGTCCATCGCGGAGTTGTCGAACCCGGGCAGCGACACCTGCGCGGTCACGTCCCGGGCGAGGACCCGGTTGTGCGCGGCCGCGAGCGGCACCTCCTCGTCGGCGAGCGGGGGGAGCAGCGCCGCGACGACCGCCTGGTGTTCCTCGACCGTGCGCACGGGGCACATCCTCACCGATCGGCGCTCCGGGCACCTGAGGGGGAAGCGCATGGCCGACGTCGTGGTCCTAGGCCAGGTCGGCCGCGACCTCGTGCTGCGCACCCCGGCCCTACCCGACGCCGGTGGCTCGGCGACGGTCCGCGAGCGCCGCGAGCTGCTCGGCGGGAAGGGCGCCAACCAGGCGGTGGCGCTGGCGCAGCTCGGCGTGCCGGTCGCGCTGGTCGGTGTCGTGGGCGACGACCGCCCCGGTGTGGAGGCGGTCGCCCAGGCCGCGGCCGACGGCGTCGACGCCTCGGCGGTGGTGCGGCGGCGCGGAGCGGCCACGGCGTTGCTGGTTGACCTGGTGGAGGACGGCGGGGTCCGGCGGCTGCTCGAGGACGTGCCGGACGCCGTCCTGCTCACCCCCGAGGACGTGGCCGCCGCCGCGGACCAGCTCGCCGCCGCCCAGGTGGTGAGCCTGCAGCTGCAGCAGCCGGGACCGGCTGTGGTGGCCGCGCTGGAGCGGGTCCCCGAGGCCGCGCTGGTCGTCGTCGACGGAGCACCGGAGGACGACGCCACCCGCGACGCGGTGCTGGCCCGGGCCGACGTGGTCCGCGCGGACGCCGCGGAGGCCCGGCTGCTCACCGGGCGTGGGCTGTCCGGGGTGGCCGAAGCCCGGGAGGCGGCCGCTGAACTGCTCACCGCCGGGGCGCGGGTGGTCGCGCTCGCGGTGGGGGAGGAGGGCGACCTGGTGGCCTGGCGGGCCGGGCCCCGCTTCGGCGTGGCGGCCGAGGAGCTCGAGGTGGAGCCGCGCTGGGCCGACGGCGACGTCCTGGTGCCCCGGCTCGGCGGCGAACCGGTCGACCGGACCGGCGGCGGGGACGCCTACGTCGCCACGCTCACCGCGACGCTGCTCGGCGGCGCGGGGCCGGAGGACGCCGCCTGGGCCGCATCGGCCGCGGCCGGCCTGACCGTGGCGCACGCGGGTGGGCGTCCGGAGCTGAGTCCCGGCCGGCTCCGCGAGGCGGTGGCCGGCCACCGGGGCGCCTGACCTGTCGCTACGTTGGCCGGGCCGGCCGGGAGCCGGCCCGGAGCGAGGAGGTGGCCGTGGCCGAGGTGGACCGGATGCTGGCGGCGAACGCGCGGTGGGCGTCGCAGTCGCCCGGCGAGCTGCCCGCGCGGCCGGGCCGCGCGGTCGCCGTCGTGGCGTGCATGGACGCGCGGATGGACGTCTACCGCATCCTCGGCCTGCAGCCCGGCGACGCCCACGTCGTCCGTAACGCCGGCGGCGTCGTCACCGAGGACACCCTCCGCTCGCTCACCATCTCCCAGCACCTGCTCGGCACCCGCGAGGTGCTGCTGGTGCACCACACCCGCTGCGGCATGCAGGGCGCCGACGAGGGAGCGGTCCTCGACCAGGTCGAGCAGGCCACCGGCGCGCGGCCGGACTGGGCGGTGCAGGGGTTCGCCGACGTCGACGAGGACGTCCGGGAGTCCGTCCGGCGGCTGCGGAGCTGCCCGTACCTGCTCTCGCACGACGTCCGCGGCACCGTCTACGACGTCGACACCGGCCTGCTGCGCGAGGTCATCGTCGAGGACTGACCGCGGCCCGGAGGGGCCGGGGAGCCGGCTGGTATCGTGACCGGCTGACGCACGGACCGGCTGGTGTCCGCGTGCTGCCCCGTCTCCCGTGCTCGATGAGGCGATCCCACCAGCCCATCCGACGACGACGGAGGACACGAGCGCCGTGCGCACGTACACCCCCAAGCCCGGCGACATCAGCCGGGCCTGGCACGTCATCGACGCCACCGACGTGGTGCTCGGTCGACTCGCCAGTCAGACCGCGATCCTGCTCCGCGGCAAGCACAAGCCCCAGTACGCCCCGCACGTGGACGTCGGTGACTTCGTCGTCATCGTCAACGCCGGCAAGGTGGCCCTGACCGGCTCCAAGCGGGACGAGAAGGTCGCCTACCGCCACTCCGGCTACCCAGGTGGCCTCAAGCGGATCCCCGTCGGCGACCAGCTGCGCACGCATCCCGACCGCGTCATCGAGCGCGCGATCAAGGGCATGCTGCCGCACAACAGCCTGGGCCGTCAGATGCTCAAGAAGCTGAAGGTGTACGCCGGGCCCGAGCACCCGCACGCCGCTCAGCAGCCCCAGTCCCTCGAGATCAAGCAGGTGGCCCAGTGACGACCGCCCTCTCCGTGACCGACGCCGACGGGCGTCCGGTCCAGACCGTCGGCCGGCGCAAGGAGGCCGTGGTCCGTGTGCGGCTGCTGCTGGGCACCGGCCAGTTCCGCCTCAACGGCCGGACCATCGAGCAGTACTTCCCGAACAAGGTCCACCAGCAGCTCATCCGTGAGCCGCTGGTGACCGTCGAGCGCGGCGAGCAGTACGACGTCGTCGGCATCCTGCACGGTGGCGGCGTCAGCGGTCAGGCCGGCGCGCTGCGCCTGGCGATCGCCCGCGCGCTCGTCGAGGTCGACGCCGAGGACCGCCCGGCCCTGAAGAAGGCCGGCTTCCTCACCCGCGACCCGCGCGTCACCGAGCGCAAGAAGTACGGGCTCAAGAAGGCCCGCAAGGCGCCTCAGTACTCGAAGCGCTGACCGGTACGCCCGTGGGTCGCCTCTTCGGGACCGACGGCGTCCGGGGTCGGGCCAACGCCGACCTCACGCCGGAGTTGGCCCTCTCGGTGGCACGTGCCGCCGCCGGCGTGCTCGCCGACCCCGACGGGACCGAGCGTCCCGTCGCGGTCGTCGGCCGCGACCCCCGCGCCAGCGGGGAGATGCTCGAGGCCGCCGTCGTTGCGGGCCTCGCCAGCGCCGGCGCGCAGGTCCTCCGGGCCGGGGTGCTGCCCACCCCGGCGATCGCGCACCTCACCGCGCACACCGGCGCGGACCTGGGCGTGATGATCTCCGCCAGCCACAACCCGATGCCCGACAACGGCATCAAGCTGTTCAGCCGCGGCGGCCACAAGCTGCCCGACGCGGTCGAGGCCGCCATCGAGCACGCCGTGACCGACGGCCAGACCGACGGCCCGCGGCCCACCGGCGCCGCGATCGGCCGGGTCCGGGACCTCGAGGACGCCGCCGCTGTCTACGTCGAGCACCTGCTCTCGACCGTCCCCCGGCCGTTGTCCGGCCTCACGCTCGTCGTCGACTGTGCCCACGGCTCCGCCGCGGTGTGCGCGCCCGAGGTCTACCGGCGGGCCGGCGCCACCGTGCACGTCATCGGCGGCGACCCCGACGGCTGGAACATCAACGACGGCATCGGCTCCACCCACCTGGGTCCGCTCACCGAGGCCGTGCGCGCCCACGGAGCCGACATCGGCATCGCCCACGACGGCGACGCCGACCGCTGCCTGGCGGTCACCGCCGAGGGCGAGGGCGTCAACGGTGACGCGATCCTCGCCGTGTGCGCGCTCGCCCTGCACGAGCGGGGCCGGCTCACCGGCGACACCGTCGTCGCGACGGTGATGAGCAACCTGGGCTTCCACCACACCATGCGCGACGCCGGCATCGCGGTGCACACGACCGCCGTCGGCGACCGGTACGTGCTGGAGGCGCTGCGGGCGCGGGGGCTGAGCCTGGGCGGGGAGCAGAGCGGTCACCTGGTCTTCCTGGACCACGCCACGACCGGCGACGGGCTGCTCACCGGCCTGGCGCTGCTGTCCCGTATGACGGAGACCGGCTCGTCGCTGGCCGAGCTCGCCTCGGTGGTGCACAGGCTGCCACAGACCCTGGTCAACGTGCCGGTGCGCGACCGGCTGGCGGTCGTGGAGAGCGACGAGGTCGCCGCGGCGGTCAACCAGTGCGAGGCCGAGCTCGGCGACGAGGGCCGGGTGCTGCTGCGCCCCTCGGGCACCGAGCAGCTGGTGCGGGTGATGGTCGAGGCGCCGACCCAGGAGCAGGCCGACGCGGTCGCCGAGCGCCTCGCCGACCTGGTCGCCGCCGTCGACTGATCAAGGCGACGCAGCACCACTGTCGTGACGAGTGGGGCCCCGGAGGGGTCCCCGAGGAACGACGCGGCGGCTCCGCGGAACTGGGGACGGCACGTGGTCACGGTGTCGTCCGGTAGGACGACGGTGTCGTCCGGTGGGACGGTGTCACGACCCACCAGTCCCGTGGCCCACATCCGGCGCATCCCACCCGCATGAGGGACGGACGGGTCCGGTCCCGCCGGTACCCTCGGCCGAATGTGCGGCATCGTGGGATACGTCGGCCCGCAGAACGCCCTGGACGTCGTCCTGCAGGGTCTGCGCCGGCTGGAGTACCGGGGGTACGACTCGGCGGGCGTCGCCGTCCTCGCTGAGGGCGGCCAGGCGACGGCGAAGAAGGCCGGGAAGCTGGCCAACCTGGAGAAGGTCCTTGCCGACTCCCCGCTGCCCGACTCGACGATCGCGATCGGGCACACCCGCTGGGCGACCCACGGCGGGCCGACCGACCGCAACGCCCACCCCCACCTGTCCGCGGACAGCAGGGTCGCGGTGATCCACAACGGGATCATCGAGAACTTCGCCGCGCTGCGTGCCGAGTTCGAGGCCGCCGGCACCGAGTTCGCCTCCGAGACCGACACCGAGGTCGCCGCGCACCTGCTGGCGACGACGTACGCGGCGACGCCGGAAGGCCCCGGCCGTCTCGCCGAGGCGATGCGCGCGGTCAGCCGCCGGCTCGAGGGCGCCTTCACCCTCGTGGCCTCGCACGCCGACGAGCCCGACACCCTCGTCGCCTCGCGCCGCAACAGCCCGCTGGTCGTCGGTGTCGGCGACGGCGAGTACTTCCTCGGCTCCGACGTCGCCGCTTTCATCGCGCACACCCGCGACGCGCGCGAGCTGGGTCAGGACCAGGTCGTCGAGATCGACCGGCACCGCGGGCTGATGGTCACCGACTTCCAGGGCACCGTCGTGGAGCCCACCGCCTACACCGTGGACTGGGACGCCGCGGCCGCCGAGAAGGGTGGTCACGACTGGTTCATGCTCAAGGAGATCGCCGAGCAGCCGCAGGCGGTCGCCGACACCCTGCTGGGCCGGCTCGGCGACGACGGTGGGCTGGTGCTCGACGAGGTGCGCCTGACCGACCAGGACCTGCGCGACATCGACAAGGTCTTCGTCGTCTCCTGCGGCACCTCCTACCACGCCGGCCTGATCGCCAAGTACGCCATCGAGCACTGGACGCGGATCCCGGTCGAGGTCGAGGTGGCCAGCGAGTTCCGCTACCGCGACCCGGTGCTCGACCGCTCCACGCTGGTCGTCGTCATCAGCCAGTCCGGCGAGACGATGGACACGCTCATGGCCCTTCGGCACGCCAAGGACCAGAAGGCCCGCGTCCTGGCGATCTGCAACGTGAACGGCTCGACCATCCCCCGGGAGTCCGACGCCGTCCTCTACACCCACGCCGGTCCTGAGATCGCCGTCGCCTCGACCAAGAGCTTTCTGACGCAGATCGTCGCCTGCTACCTGGTCGGCCTCTTCCTCGCCCAGATCCGCGGCATCAAGTACGCCGACGAGGTCGCCGCCATCGTCGAGGACATCCGCGGGCTGCCGCAGGCGGTCGAGCAGGTGCTCACCCAGATGGAGCCGGTGCGTGCGCTGGGCCGGTCGCTGGCCGACGCCGACACGATCCTTTTCCTCGGCCGGCACGTGGGCTTCCCCGTGGCGCTGGAGGGCGCGCTGAAGCTCAAGGAGTTGGCCTACATCCACGCGGAGGGCTTCGCGGCCGGCGAGCTCAAGCACGGGCCCATCGCACTGATCGACCAGGGGACGCCGGTCGTGGTCGTCGTCCCCTCGCCGCGGTCGCGGGAGTCGGTGCACGGCAAGGTGGTGTCCAACATCCAGGAGGTCCGGGCCCGGGGGGCGCGCACCATCGTGATCGCCGAGGACGGGGACGACGACGTCCTGCCCTACGCCGACCACGTCATCCGGGTACCCCGCACGCCCACGCTGCTGGCGCCGGTCGTGACGACGGTGCCGCTGCAGGTGCTCGCCTGCGAGATCGCCGACACCCGCGGCTACGACGTCGACCAGCCGCGCAACCTGGCCAAGAGCGTCACCGTCGAGTGAGCTGACCCCGCTCGGTCGCCCACGCGCGAGAGCCGCGGTGTGGTCGCGAGAGCCGCACCGCAGCGCGGCTCTCGCGGTCGCAGCGCGGCTCTGGCTCCGAGCGGCTCCGCTCGCGGCACGGCAGACTGACCCGGTGATCATCGGGGTCGGGATCGACGTGGTGCCGGTCGACCGCTTCGCCGAGTCCCTCACCCGGACACCGGGCCTGCGCGACCGGCTGTTCACCGCCGAGGAGCAGCGCACGCCCAGCGGTGCGGCGCGGACGGGTGAGTCGCTGGCGGCCCGGTTCGCGGCCAAGGAGGCGCTCGCCAAGGCCCTCGGCGCGCCCGGCGACCTGCGCTGGCACGACGCCGAGGTCACCGTCGGCGAGCACGGGCGCCCGCACCTGGCGGTCCGCGGCTCGGTGGCCGGCCGGGCCGCGCGGCTGGGCGTCACCTCCTGGCACCTGTCGCTGAGCCACGACGGCGGCATCGCCTCCGCGGTGGTCGTCGCCGAGGGCGCGCCGCGCGCGGAGGAGCCGTGATCGGGCTGTACACCGCGAGCCAGGTACGCGCGGCGGAGGAGCCGCTGCTGGCCGCGACCCCGGAGGGCACGCTCATGCAGCGGGCCGCCGCCGGCCTGGCCACCGTCTGCCTGGAGCTGCTCGGCCGCGCGTACGGCACCCGGGTCACCGCGCTCGTCGGCGCCGGCAACAACGGCGGGGACGCCCTGTTCGCCGGCGCGTTCCTGGCCCGTCGCGGCGCCCGCGTGACCGCCGTCCTCCTCGACCCGGAGCGGGTG
>JALYNA010000241.1 GCA_030773455.1 Actinomycetota bacterium | reverse complement strand
GCAGCTCCACCAGCAGGTCGCGCGCACCGGGCAGGACGGCGATCTCGTCCAGCAGCGGGTCGAACTCGTCGACCCATCGCTTCCGGGCCTCCTCGCCGATGCGCTCCTCGACGTCGTCCCCGCCGATCGCCGCCACCAGCTGGTCACCGCCCATCCCGATCAGCCGGTGGATCCGCCAGAGCGGGTAGGTCTCGCCCAGCGACCGGAAGGCCCGGTACCAGGCCAGCGCGTGGTGGTAGTTGGTGTCGACGAGGGTGCCGTCGACGTCGACGACGGCGATCCGGGGGTGGGTCATGCCGGCACAGCTGCCCAGCCCTCCCCTGTCCCAACCCCGGCACACGGCTTCGCCGCTCAGCGGCGACGCAGAGCGGTTACCGTGTTGCGGTGAGTAACCCGGGGGATCGTCGAGCGGCGCAGAAGGCCAGGAGGCGGGAGCGGATCCGCTGCACCGCGCAGGCGCTCTTCGCCGAGCACGGCTTCGAGGCCGTGACCATCGTGCAGGTGGCCTCCGAGGCGCGCGTCTCGGTGCGGCGGCGGCTTTGACAGCGCCACCGCGACCGTAGCCGGAGGGGGCCGACAGCCCCGGGTCAGCCGTACCGCAGCAGCAGGCCGTCTCCGGCCACGACCACCTCGGCCGGCGGGGCGAGGTCGCCCCGGGCCGCCGCGGCGGCCAGCTGGTGGTGCCAGCACAGACTCCGGGTGCGGCCGTGCTCGCAGACGCCGGTGCCGAACCGGCCGGCGGTCACCGCGTCGGAGACGTCGGCGCCGTCGACCGGCTCGGCGGAGTAATCGGCCACGTCAGCCGCGGACCCCGGTTGTCAGGTGGAAGCTCGCAGCCCGCAGCACAGCCGTGTCCAACCGGGTCCAGATCATGAGGCCGATGCTGCCCTCGGACGCGGCGAACGCCTCCCGCAGCACCGCGAACGACACCGTCGAGCGGACGCCGATGACCAGCTTCGACCAGTCCCCGGTGAGGACAGTCGAGCAGTCGGTGCTGGTGCCGACGGTCTGGTTCGTCGGCAGCTGGGACGTGCCCAGCAGTCGCACGCCGTCGAGGCAGCCCGGACGCACCAGCGGCTGGCCGTCGCTGGCTACCAGCGCGCCGAAGGTGCGCTCGTCCCGGGTCGACAGGAGCACCGCGTTCGGCTGCTCGTCGGCGTCCCGCAGCGCACCCACGGACGCCACCAGCGGGCTGTAGTTCGTCGGCGTGGCCCCATTCCCGCTGCCCAGGGTGGTCGACGGCACCCCGGGCCAGTTGAGGACCCCGCGGGGCTCCTCACCGACGCCGGTGCCGGTCAGCGCGGAGGAGTCGATCGCCATGCTGACCACCTTCGCGAACACGTCGGTCAGGATCTGGTCGAGGTCGGAGTCCTCCAGCAGCTCCAAGGAGATCTTCGTTCCGCCCGCAAGGGTTCGGGCACTCAGCGTGACCTTCGACAGCGCCCGTCGGAGAACGGCACAGCGGTGCCCTCACCCCGGTAGCTCACGCCCGGGTCGGACACCCACACCGGCAGGTCGACGGTCCTCGCGCCCATTGGCAGCACCTGCGCGCCGGCCTCCAGCACCCGCGTGCGGGGCCTTGCACGGTCGAGCACGCGGGCCGCCACCAGGGTCGGCAGTAGCGTGCCACTGGCCGCCGGGGACAGGCCCGACATGAGCCGCTGCTCGCGGTCGGCGTTACGCCAGTCGCCGAGCGCCGCACCGCGGACGATCTTGCCGAGCGACAGGTCGTTCTCCTCCGCGGAGGCCCAGCCCAGCGCGCGGGCGGCGCCCACGAACGTCTGCTCCCGGGTCAGCGGCGTGTCGGCCCGGTACTCGGGCACGGTGCCGCCGCCGGCGTAGGCGCGGGCCGCGGTGTCGTGGCGGCCTGTTCGGCGGTCAGCTCCGCGATCCGCGTCGAGTACTCCATGATCTCGCGCGACAGGCGCTCGAACTCCTGCGTCTCGGCCGGGGTGAGGTCGGCGCGGTTCTCGACCTTCACGCGGTGGGCGATGGCACGGCGGGCCGCGTCGGCCTCGTCACGTCGAGCGGCCAGCCGCTCCAGAGTGTTGCGGTACATGATGATCTTGCTCCCGGCTGTTCGGGGGCGGACCCTCGGCGGCTACGGGTCACACACAGGTGTGCCGGCGCGGCCGGGCCAGCGCGAGACGACGTCTCCGGGCCGGGTGGGTGGCGGCCGGGTGGCACGGCGCGCATGAGGCGGCCGAGGGACGGGACGCCGCCCGCGCCAGAGGCCTCCACGGCGTTCCAGCACGGGCTGCGCAACCCGTGCCTTCCGGTGTGGTGAGCGTCGCGCGGGGCCAGCATCCCCAACGAACCAGAAAGGGTTCACACGGAGGCTAACCGACGACACCGACAAGGTCAGGTAGCCGTGACGATCAGGGCACGTCGTCCAGGGCGACCAGCTCGGACATGCCCACGCTCACAATGATCTCGCCCTCGATCAGGACGTCCCAGCGCACCCCCAGCGGGTCGCCCGGGTCGGGTCGGCCCAGCGGCAGGGCCGGCCGGCTCGCCAGGCGGCCATGAGCCGGGCGCGTCCGGGCGGACGGCGATCGCCGCGCGCGCATGATCGGCCAGCCGATAGCTCCACAGCCGGTTAACCTGCTGCGGGTCGACGTCTGGCACCACCAGGTCCCCCGGGGCCAAGGCGCAGGCCGCCGCCGAGGTCATCCTGCTCACCCACAACCGGGACCTGCACCAGGTCAACCTCGGCTGGCACCCCCGGGCCGAGGAGCTGCTCTGGCGACCGGGCCTCCAGCAGCCCAAGCGGAGCCAGAACGGCAGTTGGAACGTGCGCTACCGCAACGAGTTGGAACGTGCGCTACCGCAACGACGTCGAGCGCGCCGGGGTCGTCCGGGACAGGAGCTCGTCGCTGCGCACGGGCCGTGGCTGCGATCAGGTATGTCTTCTGAGTTCGGGTCGACATGACCACACGTCGACGATGGGTTCTGTGCCCATAACGGAACGTGTGCGATCGTGGGAGCGGTCCTGGGAGGGGGTGGGGTGATGACGTCCGAGTCGACCGTCGCGCTGGCTGCGCCGGCTCTCCTGGAAGCACTGCCGGACGCGGTCGTCGTCGCCGACCGGGAAGGCCGCATCGCCTACGTGAACCCCGCCATCCAGACGCTGCTC
>JALYNA010000240.1 GCA_030773455.1 Actinomycetota bacterium | reverse complement strand
CCTCACCGCAGGGGGCGGGCTGGCCGACCGGCCCCGGCTGGTCCTCACCGACGCGGTCACCGGCGCGCTGCTGACCCTGACCGACCTGCCCGGGCTGCGCCGCGCCGGGCACTGCGGGCGGCCCGGTGTGCCGCCGCCGGCCCGAGGCCTGCGAGCACGACCTGACCGGCCGCCCCGGCCTGGGCGCCCCTGGCCCCAGCCCCGGCTACCGCCACCGAGCCGATCTGGACCGCTACGTCCGCGCCCGGACCGGCGCTGCCGCTTCCCCGGCTGCCGCCGCCGCATCCCGGCAGCCGGCGAACTGGACCACATCCGCCGCTACCCCGACGGGGACCCCGCGCGGCGAACCTGGCCGGCTACTGCACCAGCGACCACCCACCGCGGCAAGCACCAGGCACCGGGCTGGACCTACCGCCTCACCCCCGACGGCACCCTGACCGTCACCACCCCCAGCGGCCTCACCGCCGTCACCGAAGCACCCCCCTACTGAGCAGGCCGGACGCCGCTCGGGCACGGACCCTTCCTCCGGCGGTGCAGCCGCAACGCGGTTGTGCTGTGCTGACGCCCGTGGCCGAGAACTACGTAGCTGAATTGCCCTTCGGGTCCCCGCAGATCCATGACGAGGCGTTCGTCGCGCCCACGGCCGTCGTGGTCGGGGCCGTGACCATGGGGCCGCGGTCCAGCATCTGGTACGGCGCCGTCGCGCGAGCCGACGCCGAGGTGATCGAGATCGGCGAGAACTCCAACATCCAGGACGGCTGCACCCTGCACTCCGACCCCGGCTTCCCGCTGATCGTCGGCCGCGGCGTGACCGTCGGGCACCGCGTCGTCCTGCACGGGGCACGCATCGACGACGACGTCCTGGTCGGCATGGGCAGCGTCGTCATGAACGGCGCGCACATCGGCTCCGGCTCCATCGTCGCCGCCGGCGCCGTCGTCACCCAGGGCACCCAGGTACCGCCCGGCTCCCTGGTCGCCGGCATCCCCGCCAAGGTGATCCGTCAGACGAGCGAGAACGACGGGCAGCACATCCGCGGCAACGCCGCCAGCTACACCCACCGGCTCGACAGCGCGCGCAAGGTGCGCCCGGTGATCCGCAGCCCGCTGCCGGCCGCGGGGCAGACTGCCGGCGACGCGATGGACTGACCTCGAGCGTCGACCGTGCCGTGACCGGTCAGGTCCCGGGCGCGCCGGTCGCCGTGGGCGCCGCGGGAGTCGAGGCCGGCGTCGTCGGCTCGGGGTCGGTCGTGGTCGTGGTCGGGGTCGGGGTCGGCGCGGTGATCTCCGCCAGCGTCTCCCTGGCCGTCTCCCCCGGCAGGGGGAGGGGCGGACTAGGCGTCGTGGGCACGGCGGTCGCGGTGGGCGCCACCGGGGGCCGGGGCCGGGACCGGATTCGCCGGCGTCTGCACCACCGTCGGGGGAGCCGGGAAGGACCCGGCGGCCGGGTCGGCCGGGCGGACGTAGAGGTACAGCGTGTAGAGCGCGACGAACAGCAGCGCCAGGACGACGGTCGAGGTGCGCGCACGGCCGAGGTGGTGCGGCACCGCCGACCACCAGCGGCGCCGCGCCGGGAACGGCGCGGTGCTCCCGGACGGCCGGCCGGTCGGCCGGCCCGGTCGGCCCGGCCCGTTCGTCTCCGGCGTGGTCACCGCACACCGTCTGCGGACCCGGAGAACTCACCGGCCGGCGGGACCGCCGTCGGCGCCGGCGCGTTGAGGCCCTCGCGGCGGAAGGCCAGGACGACGCGGGCGCGCAGGTCGCGGCCGACCTCGAACTGCCTGCCGGGCAGCGTGCGGGCCACCATGCGGACGTTGACCTGCTCGAGGTCCAGCGTCTCCACCCCCATCACGCTGGGCGGGTCGAGCAGCAGCGGGCGCAGCCGCTGGTCGCGGAAGGCCTCCGCCCCGACCGCCCGCAGGATGTCGTTGACCCGGCTGACGTCCAGCGTCGTCGGCACGGGGACGTCGACGACGGCGCGCGCCCAGTCGCGGGAGAGGTTGACCACCTTCACGATCTGCCCGTTGGGCAGCGTGATGACCTCCCCGTTCGAGGAGCGCAGCCGGGTGACCCGCAGGGTGACGTCCTCGATCGTGCCCTCCGCCGGGTCCCCGCCGCCCACGACCTGGATGGAGACGACGTCACCGAAGCCGTACTGCCGCTCGGTGATGATGAAGAAGCCGGCCAGCACGTCACCGACGATCCGCTGCGCGCCGAAGCCCAGTCCGACGCCGAGCACCGTCGCCGGCGCCACCAGCCCGCCAACCGGGATGCCGGCCCGGTCGAGGACGGCGAAGACCGCGACGGCGTAGATCAGCACGATCAGCGTCCAGGTGATCACCTGGGTGAGCGAGTGCCGGTGCTTCGCCGCCTCGGAGCGCACCAGGGCGTCGCCGTCGGTCGAGCGGGCGTCGATCCGGTCGGTGATCTTCTCGCCGACCCAGGCGACGAACCGGGCCAGCAGCACCGACCCCAGGATAAGGAGGACGATCTCCAGCCCCCGCCCGGCCAGCCAGTCCAGCAGTGTGTCCAGCGGTTCCATCGGTCCCCAGCCTCCCCGGCGGACGGCGGCGGCGCCAACCTGCGTCAGCGGGCAGCGACGAACAGCGTGTGCGCGGAGCGGCCGATCCGGCCGCCGGCGTCGTACAGGTCCGCGAAGCACTGCCCGGCACCCGCCGGGCCCAGTTGGGTGGCGGCGTCCACGCCGAGCCACTCCCCGGCCGGGGGCCGCACGAGGGCGACGGTGAGGTCGACGTTGGCGAAGGTGGCCCGCTGCCAGTCCAGGACGGCGGAGATGCCGCTGGCCGCGTCGGTCATGACCAGCAGGTGCTGCAGCGGGCTGATCGGCTCGCCCTCGACCAGGGTGCACAGCCGGCGGAGGTCCGCAGCCGCCAGGCGGTCAGCCGCATGAGCGGGCGCTCGCGCTCGGCGGCGGAGTGCCCCGCGGTGACCACCGCCTCCGCCAGCTCGATCCGCCGTCCGGGCCGCAGCAGCCGGGCGGTGACCTGCACCGGGCCCACGGGCACCGGCGCGAGGATGTCGAAGGCCAGCCGCACGGTCTGCCTGTCGGGGATGGCCGTGACCCGCTCCGCCTCCCGCGCCAGCAGGGCCGCGACCGGGCCGGCGTGCTGCAGCCCCGGATCCCACGGCCCGATGGTCAGGTCGGTGGCGAGGAAACCGTCGCCGTCGGGCACGTACAGGGCAGACGGGAGGCCGGCGGGGGCGGGCGGGGTCACGGGTGCCCAGTCTGCCGCCGCGGTCAGCCGCCCGAGCGGCGGGTCTCCCAGACCGCGAACGCCGTCCACGCCGCGGCGGCGACCGCGGCGACCACCCACAGCCAGCGCAGCGACCCGGCCGGGTTGGACAGCACCAGCAGGACGGCGACCACGAGCACCGCCCCGGCCAGCGGGGCGGTGCGCAGCAGCGTGCCCAGGGTGTCCGGGCCCGGGACGGTGACGAACACCACCAGGGCCACCACCAGGAGGAAGGCGCACAGCGCGCCGAGGTACGCCGCCGTCACCCCGAGCTCGGCGGGCAGGACGACGGTGCCCAGACCGCCGAGGACGGCGCCCACCCCCAGCCCAGCAGCACCTTCCGGCGACGGGCCGACCATGGCGGACGCGGCTCGCTCACGGTCGGGTGCTCCCCCCCTGTCACGGCGCCGCCGTCCCGGCCGGGCGGCTTCCTCGCTGTCGGTGTGTGCCCGGCCCCCGGGGCGGGTACACAGGTTGCCGGCGCCTCCACCTGGCGCCCCACGCTCAGGCCCGGGCGCTTGCCCCCTGGCGTCCCCACCGTGGTCGGTCGCCGTTCGCACCTGCGTGCATATGGCGTCCGTCGTCGAGCCGAGAGAGAGGTGCGCCGGTTCCCGGCGCCACGCACTGATGTGACCACGACACCTGCACGCCCCGGTCCGCCCGGGGCACACCCCGCCGTCGCCCAGCCACCGCCGTCACCGGCCGACCGAGGCAGGTCGCTGGACCGGGTCGTCTTCGGCGTCTCCGCCGCGGTCGCCCTCGCCTTCGTCGCCTGGGGCTTCGCCAGCCCGCAGGGCCTCGGGTCCGCCAGCGGCACCGCCCTGGAGTGGGTCGAGACCAACCTCGGCTGGCTGTTCGTGCTGCTCGCCTCGGCGTTCGTCGTCTTCGTGCTGTGGCTGGCGGCCGGCAGGTACGGGCGGATCCCGCTGGGCCGGGACGACGAGGCGCCGGAGTTCCGGACCGTCTCCTGGGTCGCGATGATGTTCAGCGCCGGCATGGGCATCGGGCTGATGTTCTTCGGCGTCAGCGAGCCGCTGTCGCACTACGTCTCCCCACCGCCGGGCACCGTCGGGGCGGAGACGCCCGAGGCCCTGCAGACCGCGATGGCGACCACGATGTTCCACTGGTCGCTGCACCCGTGGGCCATCTACGCCGTCGTCGGCCTGGCGATCGCCTACGGCACCTTCCGGCGCGGCCGCCCGCAGCTGATCAGCGCCGCCTTCACCCCGCTGTTCGGCCGGCGCCGCACCGAGGGCCCGGCCGGCAAGCTGATCGACGTCCTGGCCATCTTCGCCACCCTGTTCGGCTCGGCGGCCTCGCTGGGCCTCGGCGCGCTGCAGATCGGCAGCGGCGTGGAGATCCTCGGCTGGGTGGGGGACGCCGGCAACGGCCTGCTGGTCCTCGTGGTCGCCGTACTCACCGCGGCCTTCGTCGCCTCCGCCGTCTCCGGCATCGCCCGCGGCATCCAGTGGCTGGCCACCACCAACATGGTGCTGGCCCTCGTGCTGGCGGTGTTCGTGTTCGTCGTCGGCCCGACCGTGCTGATCCTCAACCTGCTGCCCACGACCATCGGCACCTACTTCGCCGAGCTGGGCCAGATGGCGGCCCGCACCGAGGCCGGGGGCGGGAACGCCACGGCCGAGTGGCTGCGCGGCTGGACGGTCTTCTACTGGGCCTGGTGGATCAGCTGGACGCCGTTCGTCGGCCTGTTCATCGCCCGGATCAGCCGCGGCCGCACCATCCGCCAGTTCGTCAC
>JALYNA010000239.1 GCA_030773455.1 Actinomycetota bacterium | reverse complement strand
CGCCCCGGTCCTCGCCGCAGCCGGCGAGTCGGCCCGCCACCGGGCGGTCCAGGCCGGTGAGGGGACCCGGCACCTCGGCCGCCTGGCCGCCCCGGTCCTCGCCGCAGCCGGCGAGTCGGCCCGGCACCGGGCGGCGCTGGGCGCGGAGGAGATCCGCCACGCGGCCCAGCTGACGTCCCAGGCCGCCGTCACCTGGGTTCGCGCCCGCGGCTGACCTCTCGGCCGGACGCGAGAGAGCCCCGCACCGGACGGACCGGGCGGGGCTCTCCGGCGTGGGGATGGGCCTCGCCGGAGAGCTGGAAACACTCAGCCCTGGTCAGACGACTGCCAGTCCCCTCGCCCGCTCTCCTGGCGGACAGAGAGCGTTCCGTCGACCCCACCGCCCCGGAGACGACAGGCCCAGGAACCACCGACGGTCTGACGGGACCCTCGGGTCGATTGCGACGGTGAGCGCGTCCGGACCTGCTGACGGCATCGGCGATCCGGTGGAGGGTCTGGTCATGGACCGTGCCGTGGAGAAGTTGAGGAAGACGTCGGGATCGGTTGCCGGCTGCGCCCTCGTCGCAGGGGCCGGATGGATGCTCGGGTCGACGAATCGAGGCCGGAGTCGGGTCCCGCGCTGGCTCCTGTGGTCACTGGCCACGCTGGGAGTCGCGATCACCGGGAACGAACTCGCCGGCAAGCCCGTGCCGTTCCTCCGTTGGTCGTTCCTGAGGATGGCGGTACGGTTGAAACACCTCACGACCGAATGGCAGGTCGGGGACGGTCGGGAAGAGGCACTCGCCGACTATGTGGTGACCCACGCACGTCCCGGCGACGTGGACGACGTCATTCGCGTCATCGATGGCTTCTGCCGCCACCACAGCTTCCTCATCAACGTCGGCGAGGAGAAGGGGAAGATCCTGGACCGGGCGATCGACCGTGTCGGCCCCCGCCGTCTTCTCGAGCTGGGTACCTACTGCGGCTACAGCGCCCTGCGGATGGCCCGACGGATGCCGCCGGACGCCCACCTGTACTCCGTGGAGTTCAATCCCGCGAACGCGGACATCGCCCGGCGCATCCTTGCCCACGCCGGGGTCGACGGTCGGGTGACCGTCGTCATCGGATCCTTGGGCGACGGTGGTGACACCATCCGTAGGCTTCGCGAAGAGCACGGCTTCGGGACGGCGTCACTCGACCTGGTCTTCATCGATCATGACAAGGACGCTTACCTGACCGACCTCCAGCGGATCCAGGCCGAAGGCTGGCTGCACCCCGGCTCCGTGGTGGTGGCCGACAACGTTCTCTTCCCTGGCGCACCGGCGTACCGCTCCTACATGAGAGACCACGACGGCACGCTCTGGCGCACCGCCGAGCACCGTGCACATGTCGAATATCAGTCCCTGATCAAGGATCTCGTCCTCGAGTCGCAGTACCTGGGGCGTCAAGGCTGAGGGCGGGCCGCGTTGGCGGGCAGGCCTGGGGACTGGGAGCGAACATGCTGGTCGAACTGCTGGAAAGGGACGCCGTCCCCGTCGACACGCTGCAGAAGCGCTACGGCCCCTTGCTGGAACTGGTGCGCAAACTTCTCGGCGTCGTGCCGAACTGCGACCCCTACCTGGAGATCTGGCCGCCGGCCTTCCGTACGTACAACGTGATGGTCCCCAACTCCTCAACCTCCCGTTCCTGATCTGGGGTCTGGGTGCCCCGCGCTCGACGGTGGGCCTGGCGATGTACGTGGCGAGCCGCACCGCGGGATGCCTACTGCTCGGCGCATTCCTGTTCCTTCGCGCTTCGGCGGGGCGCCACCGTGGATGAGGTCGTCTCGTCCCTCGGCGCGCGAGCGCACGCTGACCCCGGCTGACCGGGCGGCGGTGCGGGTCGCGCGCGCTCTTGCGACGGTGCCGGCCGCCATCGACGACGAGGCCCGCGCCGAGCTGCGTCGCGAGTTCTCCCCGAAGGACGCGAAAGGGGTGATCCTGGCCGTCGCCATGATGGGGTTCCTGAACACAAGGCCATGGACCCCCGGGTGTCCCGCTCGAAGAACCCGTGGCGTCCGAGGTGAACCGGGTCATCGGACCGTCGGGGTGGACCCCCGGCAAACACATGATGACCACGGTCCTGAACGGAGATCCGCCGGGCGCCGACTCCCTCCTGGACCGGGTGAGCGTCGTCCGCTACGCCCCACGAGCCATCAAGCTGGACAGGCACTGGACCCGCGGAGTTCCTGACCGGTGGCCTGCCGTGGGCGAGTATCTGCGGCAGACGACCGGCCACTCCTTTCCGGTCCTGGCGCACCTGCGGCACCGCCGAGCCATCCGCGCCATCGCCACCATGATCAAGGAGAACTGCGGAGAGAGCGTGATCGGCCGCGACGACAAGCTCGCGGCAGGCCTGACCTATGGCCGGACCGTCGGCGACGCCGCTCTCGTCGAGGACCTGTGCGCGCTCGGCGCCACAGGGTTGCCGGACTCGCCGGTGCAGCGCCTGGCTGGTGCCATCTGCCCCAGCCCGGCGGAGGTCGATCACCACGTGGTGCAGTCGCCCCGAGGGATTCCCCCGGCAGGCATCGTCGAGCTGGTCACCTTCATCTCGGTTCTGCCCATGCTTCACCGGCTGTCGAGCTTTTACTCGACAGCGGCGGTGGAGAGGGCGACGTCCGGCTGAGTGCCGGATGCAGTCCTCACCGTGTGCGACGGGAACCGACGTGACGGTTCAGACCGCGCAGGAGGGCCGTGTGGTCGCGAGCGGACGAGACACGGCGACCGCATGGTCGAGCCGAATCCTGGTTGACGCCCGGCCGTAGGACCGGACCCTTGTAGAGCCGTCCCGCTCCTTTGGCCGGTTGCCGGGGCCGCTAGGTTGAGGCAGCCCCGGCGACCTGCGGTAGCTCGGCCGGGCTGCGGGACGGATTGGCGGCATGCAGTGCTGCGCTCAGCTGGTCCTGGCTGACCATCCCCTCGGCGACGACCAGGTCGCCCAGCCGCAGCCACGGCCTGTCCGCCGTCGCCTGAAGATCCAGCAGCTGCCGCAGCTGGTTGGCGGTGATGAGCCCGTGCTCCACCAGCACCTGCCCGATGCGTCGGCTGCGCAGTACGGGCTGGACGCGGCCAGGTAGTCCAGGCAGGGACTCGGCGAGCCGGCGCACTGCCGCCTCAAGCATCGGCGCCAGACAGATCAGCACCACCAGGCCGGCCCAGAAGAGCAGCGTCGGGTAGTCGTGGTTGAACGCCAGGCCGGCGGCGATGGACCCCAGCGCGATAGCAAGCCAGAGCAGGTGCGGCCGGAAGGTCCGCCAAGTGTCACCGGTTGCGGCCGCGCCCTTGGCCGTCACGACGTAGGTCAGCGGCCGGCCGCTGAGCTGGGCGATAGCCGCGGCGCAGAAGATTGGTCCGGTCATGAGCTCGAGGGCGATGCCGGTGAGGTTCCAGCTCGTCCGCTCGTGTTCGGCCAGGTTGAGACACCTGGTCATCTGGAACTGGGCGAAGCCGATGACGGTGTTGGCCAGGAAAAGCGTCAGTCAGACAGTCACCGGCAACTGGGTCACAGAAATGCCGCCGAGCAGGTACAGCGCGAACAGGAAGATGCCGGCCAACCAGTTCAGCCCCGCCAGGGGGTAGTGGGTCTGCAGCAAGGCGAAGCAGTGGCGCTGGCTGCGCAGCGGCATGGCGGGCAGAGCGCGGAAGGAGTGCTGGCGGATGACCTCCCAGATTCCGTAGGACCAGCGCTTCTGCTGGCTGAACCAGTCGCTGTAGGTGGCGGGACCTTCGCCGACGGCGAGCACGTCGGGGGTGTAGACGCCCTTCCAGTAGCCCCCGGTGGCCGGGTTCTTATGGCCGTAGACGGCGATCGCAGTCAGGTGGTCCTCGATGATGCTGTCCTGGTAGCCGCCGATGACATCGAACGTGCGGGGCCGGTAGAGGTGATTGGTTCCGATCAGGATCGGTGCCCCGAAGGCGTTGGCTCCCCGCTGCGTGACGCCATGGAACATGTAGGACATCTGCGCCGCGCCGCGGGCGACGAAGGACTCCCCCATGTTGCCGTAGACCTGCGGGGCAACCACGAAACCGACGTCGGGGTCGGCGAAGTACCCGAGGCTCCGTTCCAGGAAGTGCGGGAACGGCACATGATCGGGATCCATCTGTGCCACGACGTCGTAGTCGGCGGCGTGGCCTTCCCGCCAGCTGTTGTGGTTGGCGTGCTTCGTCTTGGCCTTGAAGGGGCCGGCGGTCTGGTTCCAGCGCTCCACGCCCTTACGGCTGAAGTGCTTGACCCCGAGCTCGGCACAACGCCGGCGCACCTCCAAGCTGTCGCCCTCGTCCAGAAGCCAGACATCCATCACACCGTCGTGCCGGATGCGCTTCATGGCGCGCAGCGTGGTGAAGACCAGCTCCAGCGGCTCCTTGCCGGGAACCATGGTGGTCAGCACCGCCACTTTGAGCCCCGGCTGGGCCCGCATCGGAATCGGGTCCCGTGCGTGGGCCAGGAAGTAGGTGGTGACCCACGTCCGGAAGCCGGCCACCAGTTGCAGCGCCACAAGCACAATCAGCCCCGTAACCGCCAGCAGATTGGTGATCGGCTGGCCTGGCCACAGGATCGGCAGGTGGGATGGCCACAGGATGTAGCCGACCAGGGCCAGCGAGGTGCCGATGTGCAACGAACCGGCCGCCACCATCGTGACCAGCTGGCGCCGCTTCAGCACCGTGCGGTACTGCACAACCGGAGCTGGAGGCTGCAGCGCTCCCGCAACCTCGGAGGAGGCCCGCCCGTAGAGCCGGCCGCTCTGCCGGCGTTCCGGGCGGACGGTGGCGGTGGCGCCGCCGGGGTCGGTGCTCATCTCGGTGCCTGCCCGTTCGGATCGAAGCTGCGGCGGGAGGCGAAGCCCTCACGCCAGGCTTGTGCGGTGTCGGCCTCGGTTTGGATGCGCCAGTCGACGCCCCGCCGCTGATCGACCTGTGAGAACCAGACGACGCCGGCGATCTCCGGCCGCTGCTGCAGTTCGGCGAACATCGCGGTCAGCCAGGCAGCCTTACTGCCGCCGTCGCTACTGCTGGCGACCTCGGTGATCCACACTGGCTTGGCGGTGAGCGCCTGCAGCTCGGCGATGCTGGGGTCGAACAGAGACCCGAAGGTGTGCCAGCGGGTGGCGAAGCCGTCCCGGACAGCTTCGCCCCAGTTGTAGTTGCTGATCCCGACCGCATCGACATAGGCGTCGCCCGGATAGAGCGAGGCCAGCGGAGCGCCGCCGGGATAGACGGCGTTCGGCGCCCACAGCCACTTGACGTTGGTGACGCCTGCGGCACGGAAACGGTCGTGCACGTGGCGCCAGGCCTGAACGAACTGACCTGCCTCGTTACCGTTGACGCCGGCGCCCCATGGGTACCAGTTGCCGTTCATCTCGTGCATCAGCCGGATGGTCACCTGGTACGGGTACTGCTTGATCGACTGCGCATACGTGTCGATGTAGGCGTCGTGCGCGCCGGCGGTGATCGAGGCGAGGCTGTAGCCGGGCTGCTCGGTGGTGCGGTTACTGCTGTCCCACGGCTCCCAGGTGACTGACAGCCGGGCTCCCCGCTGTGCCACGGTGTCGGCGATGCCGCGCTGCAACGGCCGGCCGAGAGACCACGATTCGAAGGTGTCGAAAACCTCGGGACGCGTCCCGGTGGCGGCGATGAAGCGGTCGAGGTCATCGGTGGTTGCGGCGGAGATACCGAGCGTCGGGGTCGGCTCAAGCTCCGGAAGCGTGACGGATCTCCCGGGGGAGCTCCCCGGTCCGGTGGCCATTGGCAGCACCGCGGCGCGCCTTCCGGCGGGCTCGGCGGCTACCTCGTCGACGCGCCACCCGGCGGTGAGCAAGACATAGGCCACCAACAGACCGACTGATGCCACCGTGACGAATAGCCAGACGCTCTTACGCCAGCCCGGCGGTCGTTCGCCGCGGACCGCCTCTTCCTGCGGCGCCGGCCGTGGTTCAAGAGCCGCCGCGCTGCTGTGAGAGTCCACACGGTGCCATCGACTGCCGGTTCGCCCTGGCTGAGCGGTACTCCCCCAGACGGGTGACACCGGAAGGGCGCCGCGACTACAACCGGGCCCTCTTCGAGGCATCTACCTCAACACAGATGATGACGAGCCACGGCCTGTTGTGGCCAAGGTCGCCCGGACGCCGGTCCTCGCCGCCCTCCAGGAGCACCGCTCAGATGGCCTGGCCGCAGCCGTTGATCAAGAACAGCAACGCCGCCAGGGACAGGCCCCTGGCGGCGTCGACTGTGTCAGTGTTTCGAACTGTGAACTTCTGGTGGTCCTAAGGGGAGGAAGCTCGAAACAGTCAGCCCTGGTCAGGCGGCTGGCGGCCGCCCTCCCCGTCCTGCTGGGCGGTTCGAGTCGTGCACCGACGACGCAAGCCAGGCGACGCCAGGTTCAACATCGCTTGACACCGCAGCAGGTCGAACAGCTCGTCCGTGAGTACCAGGCCGGAGCCGCCATGAAGCAGCTCGCCGCCCGCTGGCAGCTGCACCGGACGACTGTGGCTGCGCATCTACGTCTGAGCGGCGTGGAGCTACGGCGGCAAGGCCTGCCCGCGAATCGAGTCGACGAGGCCATCCGGCTGTATGGGGAGGGCTGGTCGTGTGAGCGGCTGGCGGAGCGGTACCACTGTGACGATGAAACGATCCGTCAGAGCCTGAAGCGGGCCGGTGCCACCCGCTACGGAGACCGTGGGAACGGCCGTGACCTTGCAGAGGAATGACGGCGGTGTGGTCAGCCCGGCGGTCTGTGCGGGGTGACCCCAGCGGCGGGGCGTTCGCTGCAGATACGGCGTGTTCCCGTCGCTCGGCGGCGCGCACGTCTGATGGCGGTCATAGGCGTTGCGCCAGCGCAGATACGCGTGAAGCGCCCGGGTGAGCGGCGTGGCTGGCGGCGTGGTCAGCCACGCTCAGGGGCGGGCGC
>JALYNA010000238.1 GCA_030773455.1 Actinomycetota bacterium | reverse complement strand
GGTCCAGCGTCACCGCCCCGGACCCGAGCGCCCCGGCCAGCGCCTGCACGGTGCGCCGGCGCGCGCCCGTCAGGCCGACGGCGGTGAGGTCGGCGCCGGTCAGCGCGGCGGGGCGGGGGAAGGCGTGCGTCAGCGTGCCCACCGGCTCGGGCAGCGGCGTGCCCGCGGCTCGGAGCACGCGGCCGGTGAGCGTGCGGGCGCCGGCGAGGGAGACCTGCTGGCCCAGGACCGCCTGCACGGCTAGCTCGTCGGGGTCGGGAGAGCCGGGCACGCGGCGGCCGGGGGCGGCGGCCACCAGCCCGGCCAGCGCCGGGTCGCCACCGAGAACGCCGTCGACCGCTACCGGGTCGGCGCCGAGGTCCAGCATCCGTCGGCAGCGGGCCACCGCCGTCCCCAGGTCGCGTAGCTCGCGGAGCTCCAGCCGGGCGGTCACTGCTGGGCCGCCGTCCGCGGCGGGGGACAGGTGCACGACCCCGGGACCGTGCGGCAGGTCGACCACGCGGGAGAACGTCGTCCCGTCCCACTCCTCCAGGCCGGGGACGGCGTGCACGCCCAGGAACAGCAGCACCTCGGCGGCCTCGAACGGAGCCCGCGCGGTCAGCCGCAGCGTCAGCCGGCCCGGCGTGCCGGGTGGGCCGGCCGGCGCTGTCCGCCGCAGCTCGGTGGGGGTGGCGGCGAAGACCTCGCGGACGGTGTCGTTGAACTGCCGGATGCTGGCGAAGCCCGCGGCGAAGGCGACGTCGGCCATGGGCAGGTCGGTGGTCTCGACGAGCAGCCGGGCGGTCTGCGCGCGCTGGGCCCGGGCCAGTGCGAGCGGGCCGACGCCGAGCTCCCCGACCAGCAGCCGGTGCAGTTGCCGCTCGGAGTAGCCCAGCCGGGCGGCCAGCCCCGGGACGCCGGAGCGCTCGACCTCGCCGTCGCCGACGAGCCGCACCGCGCGGGCGACGATGTCGGCGCGGGTGTCCCACTCCGGTGAGCCGGGGACGGCGTCGGGGCGGCAGCGGCGGCAGGCCCGGTAGCCGGCGGCCTCCGCGGCGGCCGCGGTGGGGAAGAAGGTGACGTTGTGCGGCAGCGGCGTGCGGGCCGGGCAGGACGGGCGGCAGTAGATGCCGGTGGTGGCGACCGCGGTGACGAACCAGCCGTCGAAGCGGGCGTCCCGGCCGGCGACCGCGCGGTAGCAGCGTTCGGCGTCCAGCGGCGGGCTCACGCCGTCGAGCATGACAGCGCCGGGCTCCGGGGACCGGCGGTTTCCGGCCGCGGCCGTGAGGGCCGTGGTGGGCTCAGGTCGGATTCGTGCGGAGCCCCAGCCGCTCGGCTGCGGAGTTCAGCCGCCGGTCCCTCGTCCACAGCCGGGCGCCCGGGGTCAACCGCGTCGCGGCGAGCAGCTGGGCATCGACGTAGCCGATGCCTGCGCCGGGGAGCGGGTTCGCCTCGATGAAGGCGGAGAGCTCATCGGTGTCAGCCACCTCGGCCTGCGGCAGGGCACGGAGCAGGCTCAGAATCTCCTCCCGCCGGGACAGGGATCCGAGGGACAGCTCGCCGACCACCCACGGGTGTCCGAGGACGAGACCGTCGCCGAGCAGCCGAGACAGGGTGGGGTGTCCTGCCCGCAGGTGGTCGATCCAGATGGGGGTGTCGACCAGGATCACCGTGGTGCGCGGCGGCGGCGCGGCACCTCGGCCAGGCCGGGTTCGGTGCCTCCCAGCAGGGCGAGGCGACGGGCACTCTCCCGCTCGATCAGGGCCCGGAGGGCCTGGCGCACCAGAGCGCTCTTCTCTGTCGTGCCGGTCAGTCGCTGGGCCTCGGCCACCAGGTCGTCATCAAGGGCGAGCGTGGTGCGCACGTCAGTTCGTCTTCCTCGGCACGTGATTCGGCATCGGTCGATGACGATATTCGTGCCGCCGGACCGTGTCCATCGACCGGGACGGCCTCGGGCATCGCTACGCCGGCACGGGGGCGCGGGCCCCCGGTGTGCGGCTCGAGCGGGCGCCGGTCCACCGCCTCCAGCCGGTCCCGCCAACCGCCGGCGGGCACCTCGCCGTCGGGGTGAACTCCGTCGCCATGCCATCAGCCTCGCGCACGTGACCTCGGGCGGAGGCCGGTCGGCCTGACCCGGCCGGCTCCGCGGCCCAGCGCGGCGACCACCTCCTCCCGTGCGCGGTCGCCGCCCAGCAGCACCTCGGGCAGGCCGGCCAGCGCGGTGCGCATCTACGCCACCCCGCCGAACTGGAAGCCGAGCTGGGTGGGATAGCAGGCGCAGGCGTCGGCGCGCCGGTCGAGGTCCTGCGGGAGGGCGCACCTCGGCCAGCCCGTCGGGCAGGTGCGGGCCGGGATGGTCGCCGTCGAGCGGGGGCCGCTGCCCCGCCCGGGCGAGTAGGTCACTGCCCGGGTGAACCGGAGGGCGCGGCCGGACCGTATGCGGGAGGAGAGGTCACGGCACCGCGCCAGGGCTCGCCCGTGGCCTCCGGCGACCGGCGTGCCCCCCTGGTCGCCTGCCAGGGTTCGCCGCTCGCCGTGTGCCTCGGGGGACGCGGCGAGCGGTGGCTCACGGGGCCGTGGACGCGGGGTGGGGAGGCCGTGGGGCGCACGTAGGCTGGACCTCCGTGAGTCTCACCATCGGCATCGTCGGGCTGCCCAACGTCGGCAAGTCGACGCTGTTCAACGCGTTGACCAAGAACGACGTCCTGGCGGCGAATTACCCGTTCGCCACCATCGAGCCCAACGTCGGCGTGGTGGGTGTGCCGGACCCGCGCCTCGGCAAGCTGGCCGAGCTCTTCTCGTCGCAGAAAACGATCCCGGCGACGGTGTCCTTCGTCGACATCGCCGGCATCGTGCGCGGCGCCAGCGAGGGGCAGGGGCTGGGCAACAAGTTCCTCGCCAACATCCGCGAGAGCGACGCGATCTGCCAGGTGATCCGGGTGTTCACCGACCCCGACGTCGTGCATGTCGAGGGCAAGGTCAGCCCGGCCGACGACATCGAGACGATCAACACCGAGCTGGTCCTTGCCGACATGCAGACGCTGGAGAAGGCGATCCCGCGGCTGGAGAAGGAGTCGCGCAAGGACAAGGAGCGGGCGACGCTGCTGGCCGCCGCCCTCGACGCCCAGAAGGTGCTCGACGAGGGCCGGACCCTCTTCTCCGCCGGCGTCGACCCCGAGCCGCTGCGCGAGCTGACCCTGCTGACGACCAAGCCGTTCCTCTACGTCTTCAACGTCGACGCCGACGAGCTGGCCAACGAGTCGCTCATCGCCGAGCTGCGCGAGCTGGTGGCGCCGGCGGAGGCGATCCTGCTCGACGCCAAGACGGAGGCCGAGCTCACCGAGTTGCCCGCCGAGGAGGCCGCCGAGCTGCTCGAGTCTATTGGGCAGAGCGAACCCGGCCTCGACCAGCTGGCGAAGGTCGGCTTCCGCACGCTCGGGCTGCAGACCTACCTGACGGCCGGCCCCAAGGAGGCCCGCGCCTGGACCATCCCGGTCGGCGCGACCGCGCCGCAGGCGGCCGGGGTCATCCACACCGACTTCCAGCGCGGCTTCATCAAGGCCGAGATCGTCTCCTTCGACCAGCTCGTCGAGGCCGGCTCGATGGCCGA
>JALYNA010000237.1 GCA_030773455.1 Actinomycetota bacterium | reverse complement strand
TCGTTATCCACGTTGACGATGCCGTCGCCGTCATTGTTGTTGCCGCCGTTGTTGCTGAGGTCGTCGGCGAACGCCGCACCGCCAAATGCCATGCTGACTACCAGCGCGCCCGCGATCAGCGCCATCTTGAGTTCCTGTAGCCGCTTCATGCTAACTAACGCCATGTTCAATCCTGCTCTTCCTGCATTGGAGCCCAAACGGGCTCATTCCTAATACCAATATCTATACAGAGGGCCGAACGGCACAAAAAATACATCTGATTCGCACCAATTTTTACACCAATTTTCATCCGCTCAACGCTTGCGGGATACGTAGCAGCCAACCAAGCAGAGGCGGCAATACAAAACCGGCTACTGGCAAAACCAGTAGCCGGCTATATGGTTGTCCCTCAATCGGGACGAGCGGGAACCAGTTATGAGTTGACGATGCCGTCACCGTCGTTGTTGTTGCCGCCGTTTCCGCTGCCGCCGTCGTTGGATCCGGCGTCGTCGGCGTCGTCGTCGACGTCATCAGGGCTGCAGACGGTCACCCCGTTGTTGGTGTTGCACTGGGTGTTGTTCCCGTCGGCGAATGCCGGTGCCGGCGCGAGTACGGCGTCGGCGACGACGGCGGGGATGACCAGCTTGCGGAGCCTCATGGCCCTCTCCTTCGAGCTGTCGGGTTGTGCGTGCACAGGACAGGTGCGGCTGCGGCCCGCGGTTGATACCGACATCGGCTGGATGACCGCCTCGTGGAGCTCGGCACGCACCACCACGGCGCGTCGCATACGCGCAGCTTCGGTCCACGACGAGAGAAGGTGTCGGTGATGCACAACAGGGTCGCGGTCGTGGTCCATCAGGACCTCGAGCCGCGGCTGCGCTGCTGAGGACCTGACCCGCGGGCGGACGCCGTGCAACCGCCCGTGTCACCCGTGCCGTCGTCCTGCAGGCCCGGGCACCTCGTCTCATGGGACCGGGCGGGGCCTCCTCGGTCCCTCCGCGGAGATTCTTCGCCGGTTCCGTATCAAAGCGGAGGGTCTGCTGCACACCTGGAACGTGGGCTCCGGCCACGGCGGCTAGTACGCGGACCCCACGTGGAAGGACCTCCGGGTGGCCCGATCACGGGTCGGACGACGATCATCGGCCCGGCCGGGTGCGCCGTCCGCTCCCACGGACAACGGCCCGGTGGTGAGGGCACTGACGAAAGAGGATGCACATGCGCACCATCACCCGACTGGCGGCCGTCTCCACGATGGCGCTGGCGACGACCGTCGGCCTTGCCGGCCCAGCGCTGGCCGAGGACTACGAGTGCCGAGGCACCGTCGCTGCCGTGACACTGGTGGGCAACGTGATCGTTCCCGACGACGCCGTCTGCACACTCAACGGCACGCACGTCCAGGGCAACATCGTCGTCAAGTCGCGGTCCACGCTGAACGCCACGGACGTGACGGCCACCGGTGGCCTGCAGGGTGAGAGCCCGTCGACGGTGGTCGTCCGAGGATCGGCCTTCGGCAACAGCATCTCCCTGCGCAAGGCAGAGCTGGGCAACGGCCAGATCGAGATCTCGAGCACCCAGGTCACGGGCGATGTCCAGTTCGAGGAGAACCGCAATCCGATCCGGCTGGAGAACAACGACATCACCGGCAGCGTGCAGGCCAACAAGAACACCGGCGGGCTGGAGATCACCGGCAACCGCATCGGCAACGGCCTGCAGTGCCAGGACAACCGCCCGGCGCCCCTGGGCGGCGACAACATCGCCAAGCAGAAGCAGGGGCAATGCCAGTTCCTGTGACGTGTCGGCACGTCATGACCGGCACCAGCTGGATCAGGACCAACCCTTCAGGCAACGCGAACCCGTGAGCGGGGCCGGGACGCAGGCCCGCCCTGTCCCGGCCCACGGCGGTCCATGGCATGGCCGCCCGGCCATGCTGACGTAGGCGACGCCAGGGGCCCGCGTACGACCTGCTGGAGCGGGCCGTCCGCGCCTCGGATGTGTCGGGACGCTCGTCCGCCCGACACAGCTGACCACCGGATCACCGACATGGCCGGGAAGCAGTCCCGGCCCGGACCTGACGAGACGACCGCCGTCTCCGCGATCGCTGGGGCCTTCCCACGCGACGCGCATGTGCCTGTGCCAATCCGGAGTTGATCCCTCAGATGAACCTGCCCGACGAGCGAGCTCCCCGGACGCTGTCCGAGGGCGGCACCAGTGTGGTACCGGCCCCTCCCCCACCATCGAGCGCGAGCAGCAGCGCACGGACGGACGGTCCGAGTGCGTCGGGCGGGCCGTCCCTGAGGCGGCTGATGGCCGTCGCCCAGGTGCTGCTCGGGTTCGCGTCGGTGGTCGTGGTCGTCGGCGCCGTGGCGCTGTCCCCGCGCGTCGACGTGGCCCGTCAGGCCCAGCACGTGATCGGGACCCAGGAACTGGTCCGGGTCACCGGCCCCACCGGCGAGACGGTCGAGGTCGTGGCCCGGATCGACACCGGAGCGGTGAGCTCGTCCATCGACGACGACCTCGCCAAGCGGCTGAAGTTCGACCTGGAGGACGCCGAGACGGTCACCGTCGCCTCTGCCCTGGGCAGGGAAGAGCGTCCGGTGGTCTTCGGCGCGATGCAGCTCGCGGGTGAGGAGAAGGCCACCCGGTTCAACGTGGCCGACCGGTCGCGGCGCTCGAACCTGGTGCTCATCGGGCGCGACGACATGCGCGGCTTCCAGGTGGCGGTGGGCCAGCGACTGCTGACCACCCCGGGGCAGGAGTCCGCACCCTCCGCCCTGCGCACGCTGTTCTCCCAGGGCCCTGCCCTAGGACCGCAGTCCCTGCTCGAAGTGCTGCCGCTGGCGGCGCTGATCATCGTCCTGCTGCGGGTGGTGGTCGGCCTGAACACCCTGGGCACGTTCGCTCCCATCCTCCTGGCCACCGGCTACACGCAGGCCGGGCTGACCCGCGGGCTGCTCATCACCACCGTCATCTTCGTGGTGGGCGTCGCGGTGCAGCCCCTCCTGCGCCGGTTCCGCCTTCCTCGCGTCGCCCGGCTCGCGATACTGATCGGCGTGGTCGTCATGGTCCTCCTCGGTGTGCAGGAGGTGACCGGGATGACCGGCGCCGCCGACTCGTGGGGAGCCGCCCTGCCGGTCGTGGTCACCGCCGTGATGATCGAGAGACTCTGGGAGACCTGGGATCTGGAGGGCGCCGGCGCGGCCATCCGCGAGGCGCTGGTGACGCTCTGCGTCGCCGTGCTGGTCACCCTGCTGGTCGTCGCTCCCTTCACCCGCCTGGTCGCCGAGGCCGCCCCCATCGCGTTCGCGCTGGCATGCACCATCTGGGCCGGGCTGGCCGGTGGCTACCGCGGGCTCCGGCTGGTGGAGCTGATCCGGTTCTCGCCCCTGGCCCGACGCGCGGGGACGGGCACATGACGGAGAGCGGGTCGACGAACGACAGCCGCCCGAGCAAGCCCCGCCGGTGGTGGCACTCCCCCCGCAGACCCACCGAGGTGCTCCACAGCGCGGACCGCTTCAACAAGGTCCTCGGCATGAACGCGCGCAACGCCCGCATCGCCCGGGACAACCCCGTCGCCGCCGTGCACCTGGTCAACGACAAGTACGCGACCAAGCAGGCGCTGGCCGCGGTCGGAGCTCCCGCGGCCCCGACTCTGGCGCTGGTCAGGTCGCGGATGGAGCTGCGCACCTTCGACTGGGCGGGCCTGCCCGACTCCTGGGCGCTGAAGCCCAATCAGAGTCTCGGCGGCAACGGCATCCTCCTCGCCTTCGGTCGCGATCCCCAGGCCCAAGGGGGCACCGGTTGGCTCAGCGGTTCCGGCCGCCGGATCACCCTCGAGGAGATCACCGACCACGTGCGGTTCATCCTCGACGGCGAGTTCTCCGGGCGCGCCCGGGACATGGCCCTGATCGAACCGCTGATCCGCTCCCACCCGGACATGGAGCGCCTCTCCTTCCAGGGGCTGCCCGACATCCGGGTGCTGTGCCTCAGCGACGAGCCCGTGCTGGCCATGACCCGGCTGCCGACCAGCGCCAGCGGCGGTCGGGCGAACCTCCACCAGGGAGCGATCGGCGCCGCCGTGGACCTGGACTCGGGCAGGGTCACCGGAGCCTGGACGGGGCGCCGGTCCCTGACCCACCACCCCGACACCGGCGCCGAGCTGGTCGGCGCGGTCCTGCCGTACTGGCCCCAGGTGCTGGACGCGGCCTCCCGTTGCGGCCCGGCGACCGGGCTGCGCTACGTCGGCGCCGACGTGGTTATCGACCGCGACGACGGGCCGCTCATCCTGGAGGTCAACGCGCGACCCGGGCTGCAGATCCAGAACGTCACCGGCAGGGGACTCCTCGGGGTCATGGAACCGGGAGGCAGGCGGTGACACTGCGCCGTTCGCGGTCAGGTCTGGTGGGGCGGATCGCCCTGGCGGTCGCCGCCGGCGGCCTCGTCGTCCTCGGCTGGGCGCTGGACCCCGGCTCCGGACCCGGCTCCTCGCAGGGCAGCCGGCAGGCGTATTCCTTCGAACACGTCCGGACCGTCGAGGAGGATGCCGCCACCCGACATCGGCTGACGGAGCTGATCCGTCAGGCGCAGGCGGATGCCCGCGCGCAGGAGCAGACCCGCGGCGCTACACCCGGAGACTCGGGGGACTGAGTCCGCAGAGGGTCTTGGTCCGCAGCGGGCCTCGGTCCGCACGCGCGACTGCGGAGGCGCGTGTCGCTGGAGTGGGCTCCGTCGGGCTACGTAGGGAGTCGGCTCGGACACCACAGGTAGCTGCCCCGGACCGTCGTTTGCCCGCCGAGAGAACGGGCCCTAGGTTCGGTGGGCGCCACGGGGAGGTACGGCGAAGTGGGGGGAGAAGGTACTGGCGCGGACGTCCCGACTCGTGCGCGCAAGGAGGACCATGGCAGCGGCCTGGTGTCTGCGGCCCCGAGAGCGGCTGCTCGCCGAGCGCCGCGAGCGGGACCGCGACCTCTTGGACGGTTGCCGCCGAGGTGATCGCCGCGCCTGGGCCCACCTCCTCGAGGACTACGAGCGCCTGGTCTTCTCCATCCCGCTCCGGTACGGGCTCTCCCGTGAGGATGCTGCGGACATCAGCCAGCTCGCCTTCACCGAACTGCTGCGGAGCATCGACGTGCTCCGCGAGGACGAGCAGCTGGTCGGGTGGCTCGCCACGGTGGCTCGGCGGCAGAGCTGGCGGCTGCTGGAGCGCCGACGGCGGGAGTCCGTCGTCGAGGAGGTGCCCGAGGTCGCGGTGCCGGATCCGACGGAGAACTGGGCCAGGGACGAATGGCTGTACGGAGGGCTGCTCGCGCTGGACACCAGGTGCCGGGAGTTGATCATCGCCCTGTACCTCAGCCCGGGACCCTCGTCCTACGCCGACGTCGCGCAACGTCTGGGCCGGCCCATCGGCAGCATCGGACCCAGCCGGGCCCGTTGTCTGGAGAGGCTGCGGTCGGTGTTGGACGACTGACCCGGCGTCGCGGGCCCTGCATGTACCGAGAGTCGACGTCGGAATGGGACGATGACGGGGGCGACCAGGACGTCGAGCCCAACCCACCAGCTCAGGAGGACGTCGTGCGCCTGGTCCTCCGATTGTTCGCAGTGGCTCTCGCGGTGACGGCGGCCGCGGGGTGCACGGGCGGTTCCCAGCCGGGAGCAGAGCCGGTGAACGGAACGCCCCGCGCAGCGTCCATGGCCGCGGTCGGCGACTCCATCACCCGCGCCCATGCGGCGTGCGGCCGTGGCGGGGACTGCGTGGAGGCCTCCTGGGCGACGGGCAGCGCCGAGGGCCTCGGCAGTCACCGCCAGCGGCTGGGCATCGACGACCCCGCGAGCGTGCACAACCTGGCGGTCAGCGGCGCCCGGGTGGCGGATCTGGCGACCCAGGTCCGAGCCGCGGTGGAAACCCGCGCCCAGTACGTCACCGTCCTCGTCGGAGCCAACGACGCCTGCGCCGCGGAGGAGGCCGCCATGACCCCGGTCGAGGAGTACGCGAGCGCTTTCGGCGAGGCCCTGGACGCACTCGTGCGGGATCTGCCGGAGGCGCAGGTCCTCGTGCTCAGCGTCCCTGACCTGGCCCGGCTGTGGGAGGTCGGGAAGGACCGGCCCGAGGTGCGCCGGGTCTGGGAGTCCTCCTCCATCTGCCCGTCGATGCTGGCTGAGGCCCAGGACACCAGCGCCGGGGCACAGGCCCGCCGCGAGCGCGTCCGCGCACGGGTGCAGGCCTACAACGAGGCGATGGCCGCCGCCTGCGATCGGCACGCCGGGAACTGCCGGCATGACGGGAACGCCGTCTTCGACCACCGCTTCGACCTCGCCGACGTCAGCCCGGTCGACTACTGGCATCCGAGCAGCAGCGGGCAGGCGACCCTGGCCCGGGTCGCCTGGGAAGCGGGCCCCTGGTCCTGAGCGGCCCGGCAGCCGCCGGCCATGACCGCAGTGCCCTCGCGCGCGAGGGCATTGCCCGCGTCCGCTCACGGGCTCACCATCTCCGTCGCGCGGCGGTTCCCCTGGGGCGCCCCGGTCCTCATGCTGGTCGGTCTGGTCTCCGCGCTGGCAATCGACATGGCGACAGGCGCCTTCTTCGAGGATGAAGCGAGCACCACGGAGTGGGGCTTATATCTCGGCATCCCGTTGTTCGGACTGGGACTGGTCTGGATGGGCTACGCGCTCAGGAGCGGTGCGCTCAGGAGCAACGCGTTCGGCAGCGCTTCCGGGATGCACGGCTCGGTCCCGGCCTGAGGGCCCGCCGGACCGGATCCGGCGGCGCGTGCGGGAATCACCCGTCCGATTGGCGCCGCGGGCCTGCCGGGACGACGAAGATGCGCTCGTGCATCCCGGCCGAGAAGCCCCGCGAATAGTGCGCCTGCCCTCGCCCAGCCGCGGGGACCTCGTGGCCGGGATCAGCGTCGCGCTCATCCTCATCCCCCAGGCGATGGCGTACGCCCAGCTCGCCGGTCTGCCACCCGTCCAGGGCCTCTACGCCGCCGCCACGGCACCGATCCTGGCCGCCTTCGCCGGCTCGTCGCCCTACCTGCAGACCGGCCCGGTGGCGATGACCAGCCTGCTCACCCTCGGTGCGCTGACCCCGCTCGCGCCGGAGGGTTCGGCGAACTTCATCGCCTACGCCGCCCTGCTCGCCCTCGTGGTCGGCGTCGTGCGGCTGTTCCTGGGGATCCTGCGGGCCGGCGCCTTCGCCTACCTGCTGTCCGAGTCCGCGATCAACGGCTTCCTGGTCGGCGGCGCGATCCTGATCGTGGCCTCGCAGCTCCCGCCGCTGCTCGACGTGGCCTCCCGCTCGACCAATCCACTGGGGGCCGCGGCCGCGGCGCTGACCGAGCCGTCCGCGTGGGGGCTCGCGGCGGTGGGGCTGGGCCTGGCCACGGTGCTGGTCCTGCTCCTGGGCCGTCGCCTGGGCCCGCTGGTTCCCACCGTTGCGCTGGTGGCCGTCGCCGGCCTGCTCGTCGGCGGCCTCACCGGCTACCCCGGCGACCTGGTCGGCGACATCCCCACCGGTCTGCCGCCGGTGACCCTGGACCTGATGTGGGCAGCGCTGCCGCAGCTGCTCGTACCCGGCGCCGTCATCGCGATCGTCGGCTTCGCCGAGCCGGCGGCGATCGCCCGCCGGTTCGCCGCCGAGGACCGGCAGCGCTGGAACCCGAACCGCGAGCTGGTCGGTCAGGGCCTGGCCAACCTGACCGCCGGCCTCGCCGGCGGCCACCCCACCGGCGGGTCGCTGTCGCGCTCCTCACTGAACCGGGCCGCGGGCGCGACGACGCGATGGTCCGGCGCGATCACCGGTCTGCTGGTGCTCGCCGCACTGCCCGTGGCCGATGTGCTCTCCCCGCTCCCCCGCGCGGTGCTCGCGGGGCTGGTCGTCGCCGCCGCGCTCCCGCTGCTGGACCCCCGGGTGTTCACCCGGCAGTGGCAACTGTCCCGGCTGCAGGCAGGGGTCGCGGTCGCCACGTTCCTCGCCACGCTCGCCTTCGCGCCGCGGATCGAGCGCGGCGTGCTGGTCGGCGTGGGCCTGGCCATCGCCGTCCACCTGTGGCGCGAGCTGCGCCTGCACGTACCGGCCGAGCTCGCCGACGACGGGACGCTGCACGTACGGCCGCAGGGAGTCCTGTACTACGCGTCGGCACCGGCGCTGCAGGACGTGCTGGTCGACGTCGTGGCGCGCCACCCGGCCGCCCGTCGCATGGTCCTGCACCTGAACGGGCTCGGTCGGATCGACCTGTCCGGCATGCTCACCATCCGCGGGGTGCTGGAGGACCTCCGCCTCCCGGTCGTCGTCGTCGACGTCCCCGAGCACAGCCGGCGGCTGGTCTCCCGGGTACTGCCGCAGACCTGCCTGGGGGCCGACGGCGGCGGGCGCGCATCCGAGCGCACTTCGACCGCCGACCGCCGCCACACCGACGACGGGGCGCGCTCAGCGCCTGGTCGACGGGAGAACCGGTCGTCGACGGGAGAACCGGTCATCGACGGGTAGGACAGCACCATGGACCCCGCCACGAGCAATCCCGCCCCGTCCGGTCACACCTCCGACGGCGGTGTGCTCGTCGGCAGCGACGACGCCCGTCGCCGGCTGGTCGTCTTCGAGGACCCGCAGTGCCCCTACTGCCGCCGGTTCGAGGATGCCTCCGGAGACCTGTTGCGCCGCGAGGTGGCGGCCGGCGCCGTCGCGGTCGAGTACCGCATGCGGTGCTTCCTGGGCCCGGAGTCGGTACGCGCCAACAACGCGCTGGCCCTCGCCGCGGAGGCCGGCCGGTTCGACCAGCTGCGCCGGGAGGTCTTCGCCGCCCAGCCCGCCGAGCACAGTGGTGGCTTCGCCGTCGAGGACCTGCTCGCTCTCGGCCGGAGAGCGGGCCTCGACCACCCCGACTTCGGAACCGGAGTGCGGGAGGGGCGGTACGAAGCCTGGGTGGTCGAGGTCGACCAGGCGTTCGCGGACCAGGACCCGGAGGGCACGCCGGCGGCCCTGCTCGACGGCGAGCCGATCGACTCCTCCGTGCTCTACGACCCCGAAGCGCTGGGAGCGCTGCTGCGCGGCTGAGCTCGAGCGCTGACCCAGCACCAAGAGGGGACCCCCGGCCGTGGCCGGGATGTCGAGAGGACCTCATCAGGACCGAGCCGGCACGCTGGCTCCTGGGATCGCCTGGAGAGAGGTGCTCGTGCCCGCCGCCGTCGGAGCGGCACTGCCACGGCCGGATCGCTCGCTCTGATCGGGCCCGAGCAGGATCGGCTCCATGTCGAGCCTCGATGCGATCAGGGATGAACCGGCATCACACGCTGCCCTGTCACGTGAGCCAGTCCAGTGCCCCGGCCGCGGTCCAGGACTGCTGCATGCTGCCCAGCGGCTCGCCGGTGAACGGCTCGTAGTACTCGGCCAGCGAGCCCTCGGCCAGCTGTTGGAGCCCGGCCGCGCGCAGCCCCACCGCCGCCTCGTGTTCGCCACGCTGCTCCAGCGCCCAGACGAAGAACCAGTTCATGACCGGCCAGGTCGGCCCGCGCCAGTACGTTCGCGGGTGGAAGTCCGGCGACGCCGGGCTGGTGCTCGGTAGGACCGGCCAGCGCAGCCCGGGATGGCCGAGCCACTCGGAGGACTCCAGTAGGGCGACCGTGCGTCGCTGTTCGGCGGCCTCCTGCCCTCCGCAGATCAGCGGCGCGAAGCCGGCCAGTGTCCGAACCGGCACCGGCTCGGCGGTGCGCAGATCGACGTCCAGCGCCAACCCGGTCTTGGGATCGACGCTGCTCAGCACTCCGTGACGGAAGCGGTCGGCGTATCCGCGTAGCTCCTCCACTTCGGGGGCGCCGAGCCGCCGTCCGATCCGCGCCAGCGCATCGTTGGCTGCAGCCAGGATCGCCGAGACGAACACGTCGGCCACCAGGAAGCTGGCCGAGGGGCGAATGCGCTCGTCGTCGTAGTGCATGCGCTTGAGTTCCTCGACGATCCACAGGTAGCGGTCGTACTCCAGCTGGGAGGGACGCTGGCTGGCGTCGAGGACGTGCCCGAGGTCGCTGCGGGTGTACGACGGCAGGTCCGGCCCCACCTGCACCGCGCTGTAGGCCCGGTCCCAGCGGGGGGAGTTGTCCATCCCGCTCTCCCACCCGTGGTAGATCGCGATCAGGCCCGTCCCCTCCGGGTCACGGCGTGCGGCCAGGTAGCGGTGCCATGCCACGAGGCGCTGGTAGGCGCCCGGCAACCACCCGTCGAGGTGGGCGGCCTCGGAGCCGCCTCGCTGGCCTGCGATCGCGGCGACGCGCTCGACCGCCAGCGCGTGCACCGGGGGCTGGCAGATGCCGGAAGTGGCCGGTTCCCCCGGCGCCTCGTCGGTGACTTCGGCGCACGCCCAGCGAGCTGCTCCCGGGAAGTAGCCGGTGCCCTCGGGATCGAAGACGATGTGCGGCAGCATCCCGTTGCGCCACTGCCCCTGGAACAGGGTGTTCAGCTCTGCACATGCGCGGCGGACGTCGAGCCGGGCGAGGCCGACCGAGACGAACGCCGCGTCCCAGCTCCACTGGTGGGGATACAGGGCCGGCGCCGCCTTCGTCATGGTTCCGACGCTGTTGCTGCGCAGCACATAGGCCGCGCGGGCGGCCAGCTGTGGCGCCGTCAGTGGTCCAGCCGGCGTGGCGTTCGCCTCATTCGGCACCGACTCCTGCCCTTCGCGCCCCGTCCAGAGCCAGCGCCTGCCGGGTCTGGGCGTCGAACCACACCAGGCGTTCCGGCGGCATGGTGATCCACAGCTTCCCCTGCGTCGGCACGGGGAAGTCGCTCGCCGTCTGCACCTTGACGATCTGCTTGCCGAGCCGAGCGGTGACCAGGTTGTGGCTCCCCAGGGGTTCGTTGACCACGACGTCGACCTGTAGCGCATCGGGCCGGGGTTCCACGCCGGCGGTGAGGTTCTCGGCGCGGACCCCGAGCAGGACCGTGCGATCGGCTGCCCCTGTCAGCAGCTGGACCAACGCGGACGGCGCGGCAAGTCGCTGACCCTCGATCACGACGTACGCCCCGCGGCCGTCGCCGTCGGACACCTGCCCGGTGAGGAAGTTCATCGGCGGGGACCCGATGAACCCGCCCACAAAGGCGTCCGACGGTCGGTCGTAGATGTCGAGCGGGCGTCCCACCTGCGCGATCTGTCCGGTGCTCATGACCGCGACGCGGTCACCCAGCGAGAGCGCCTCGACCTGGTCGTGGGTCACGTAGACGCACGTGGTTCCCAGGTCCTGCACCAGCTTCTTGAGCTCGGCACGGAAGGACAGGCGCA
>JALYNA010000236.1 GCA_030773455.1 Actinomycetota bacterium | reverse complement strand
GCGCCGGACCGGAGTCCGACGCCCCTCGCGGGCAGGTTGTGGCCCCACTCCTGGAGCGGCCCCGTTCAGGGCGTCCCTGAGCCTGCGAAGTAAGCCAGGCGGGGTCCCTCCACTGAAGAGCTCAGGGGAGGAGGTCCTTTCTCAGCCGGGGACGACCTCGATGGTCAGCTGGGAGGTGACCTCGGGGTGCACCCGCACGGTGACGGTGTGCTGGCCGGTCGTCTTGATGCTGCTGGGCAGCTCCACCCGGCGCCGGTCGAGCTCGGGGCCGCCGGCGGCGGTCACGGCGTTCACGACGTCGGCGGTGGTGATGCGGCCGAACAGGCGGCCACCCTCGCCGGCGCGCGCCGGCACCTGGACGGTCAGGCCAGACAGGCGCCCGGCCACGGCCTGCGCCTCCTCGTGCGAGCGCACCTCGCGGGTGGCACGCGCCCGGCGCAGCGACTCGACCTGCTTCTCGGCGCCGCGGGTGGCCTGGATGGCCAGGCCCCGGGGCAGGAGGTAGTTGCGGGCGTACCCGCCCTTGACCTCCACCGTGTCACCGGAGGATCCGAGACCGGTGACCTCCTGCGTCAGGATCAGCTTCTGGGTGCTCATGGTCAGCGCGCCGTGGAGGTGTAGGGCAGCAGGGCCATCTCACGGCTGTTCTTCACGGCCACGGCGACGTCCCGCTGGTGCTGGCTGCAGTTGCCGCTCACGCGGCGGGCACGGATCTTGCCGCGGTCGGAGATGAACTTCCGCAGCAGGGTGGTGTCCTTGTAGTCGACGTAGGTCGCCTTGTCCTTGCAGAACTGGCAGACCTTCTTCTTGGGCTTGCGAACGGGGGGCTTGGGCACTGGGTTCTCCAGAGTTCAGTACGGGCTGTCGGCCCCTTCCAGGGCACCGCCACGAGCTTGCGAGTGGTGGGGGAAGGGGTCCTTCTTCAGAAGGGCGGCTCGTCGGACGGCGGGGCCGGGGTCGACCACGGGTCGCTGGACCCGCCGCCACCACCGAAGCCACCGCCGCCACCACCGAAGCCACCGCCGAAGCCGCCGCCGCCACCGCCCTCGCCACGGGAGGCCTTGGTGACCTTTGCGGTGGCGTAGCGGAGCGACGGGCCGATTTCGTCGACCTCGAGCTCGACGACGGTGCGCTTCTCGCCTTCCTTGGTCTCGAACGACCGCTGCTTGAGCCGGCCGGAGACGATCACCCGCGATCCGCGGGTCAGCGACTCGGCGACGTTCTCCGCCGCCTGCCGCCAGACGTTGCAACGCAGGAAGAGCGCCTCGCCGTCCTTCCACTCCTGCGACTGGCGGTCGAAGGTCCGCGGCGTGGAGGCCACGGTGAAGTTGGCGACCGCGGCGCCGGAGGGCGTGAAGCGCAGCTCCGGGTCCGACGTGAGGTTGCCGATGACGGTGATGACGGTCTCGCCGGCCATGGTCAGTGGACCTCGGGCCGCATCAGCTTCGTGCGGAGGACCGACTCGTTGAGGTTCAGCTGCCGGTCGAGCTCGGCCACCGCAGCGGGCTTGGCCTGGATGTCGACGATGGCGTAGATGCCCTCGACCTGCTTCTTGATCTCGTAGGCCAGCCGGCGGCGGCCCCAGATCTCGGTCTTCACGGTGCCACCAGAGTTGGTGACGACGGTGAGGAACCGGTCGAGGGAGGGAGCGATGGTGCGCTCCTCCAGGTCGGGGTCGAGGATGACCATCAGTTCGTAGCGACGCACGGAGAACCCCACCTCCTCTGGTCTGGGCGGCTGCAGTCGGTCTGCAGCAGGAGGGTCGTACACGCGTCGCGCGCCCTGGCTGTAGTTGTCCACAGCGGAGCGCGCTGTCCCCAGACTACCAGCGCGCCTCGACGCGCCCTCCGGCCAGTGCTCGTGCGGTGTCCTTCCCGGTACTGCGGTCGTGCACCACCGCGGGACCGGGCAGGCGCGGCAGAACCGGCGGCACGCGGGCCGCGGAACCGTCGGCGGGCCGATCTAGGGTCGCGGAGTGCCAGCCCACCCGATCGGCGTACACGTCGGCCCCGGCCTGACCGAGGACAACGACCTCGACGCCGGCGGGCCGCTGGCCCACGCCGCGGAGATGGACGCCGACGGGGTGCAGGTGTTCCTGGCCGACCCGCAGGGCTGGACCGCGCCGAGGCCCCGGCCGGACGCCGCGGATCTGCTGGCCGGCGACGTGACCGTCGTCGTCCACGCGCCGTACGTGCTCAACGTGGCGACGACGAACAACCGCATCCGCATCCCCAGCCGCAAGCTGCTGGCCGCCCACGCGAAGGCCGCTGCCGCGGTCGGTGCGATGGGCGTGGTGGTGCACGGCGGGCACGTGCTGGCCAAGGACGACCCGGCCGCCGGCGTCGAGAACTGGCGCAAGACCTTCGCCCGGCAGGCCGACGACGGGGGCTTCCCCGTGCCGCTGCTCATCGAGAACACCGCCGGCGGCGGCAACGCCATGGCCCGCGACCTCGACGCCCTCGACCGGCTGTGGGACGCCGTCGGCGGGTTCGGCGCCGGATTTGTGCTGGACACCTGCCACGCGTGGGCGGCCGGCTGGGACCTCGCCACCGCGGTGGACGACGTCCGGGCGATCACCGGCCGCGTCGACCTGGTGCACCTCAACAACAGCCGCGACCCGCAGGGCTCCAGCCGCGACCGGCACGCATCGCTCGCCGACGGCGAGATCGCGACCGAGCTGCTGGTCGAGGTGGCCCGGGCGGCCGACTGCCCCGTCGTCCTGGAAACCCCCGGCGACGCGCCAGCGCATGCCCAGGAGATCGCCCTGCTCCGGCAGGCCCTGGCCTAGGCGGTCCCAGCGGAGCCAGGCGCCGGTGCGTGTTCCACGTGGATCCGGGACGGCACTCGGCCGAGTGGACCGGTCGCGGGGGTCCGGAGGACCTCCCGACCGGGACACGGGCAGCGGCTCAACTCAGGTCGGGGACGGAACCTGACCGCGGTGCGATCCGGAGGATCGCAGTGTGACGGTGTCATCCGCGCCGTCCAACGGGCCTCCGGCCGGATCGTCGACGCCGGGCCAGCTGGTGCGCACGACGTCGTCGTCCGGTCGCCGGATCTCCCGGACGACGAGCACCATGAGCGCCACCAGGACGGCGTCGCGCACCAGGACGGCGAGGAAGAACCACTCCACCTCGACGCCGCGGTTCTCGGTGCCGAGGTAGTAGAGCATCGTCATGACCCACACCAGGGCCTCGGTGGCCTGCCAGACGAGCAACGAGCGCCACCGCGGCCGGGCCAGGACCGCCAGCGGCAGCAGCCACAGCGCGTACTGCGGGCTGTAGACCTTGTTGAGCAGCAGGAAGCCGGCCACCAGCAGGAAGGCGACCTGGGCCACCCGCGGCCGCACCGGGGCGGTGAGCACCAGCCAGGCGACCCCGGCGGCGAGCGCGAGCAGGAGCACGGCAACGACCGCGTTGAGCACCGACGGCGTCTCCCCGTCGCCGAGCGGCCCGTCGAGGACCCGGTTGTCCGTCACCGTCAGCAGGATGTTCCAGATCGACTCGGGGTTGGCCGGGCGCTGGCGGCTGAAGGCGAAGAACCACCCCCAGTTCTCCGGCGCCAGCACGGCGACCGGGACGTCGACCGCCAGCCACGCGCCGGCTGCCGCGAGCGCCGCGCGCAGCCAGATCCGCAGCGCGCCGGCCCGCAGGCACAGCAGGAACAACGCGCCCAGCACGAGCACGGGGTAGAGCTTGGCGGCCACGCCGAGCCCCAGCAGCGCGCCGGCCAGCACCGGGCGCTCCCGAGCCCACGCCCACATGCCGAGGGTGGCGAGGGCGACGGCGAGGAGGTCCCAGTTGTTGAACGCGTAGACGAACAGGACCGGGGCCAGCGCCACCATCGCGGTGTCCCACGGCCGCCGGCCGGTCAGCGGCAGGACCGCGCGGATGACCACCAGTGCGCACAGCGCCATCAGCAGCGCCGTCACGACGGTGTAGCTCTGCACCGGCGGGACCGCCGGCAGCACGCCGACCGCAGCCGCCAGCGCGTCGTACCAGCTGGAGAGCAACGCGGCGAGCGCCATCGCCGCCCCGGTGAGCACCGGGTACTCCACGCGCGCGTCGAGGTAGGGCAGCGCCCCCTCGCCCTGCCCGTAGAGGCCGAACAGCGGCACCGGATCGGAGTAGCAGAGATGGGTGTACTGCAGCGACCCCGTCCAGTTCCCGTCAGAGCAGGGCGTCTGCTTGAGCCAGGCCAGCGCCAGCACCGCCGTGGTGAACAGCAGGCACACCCGCAGCGGAGTCCAGAACAGCGCCCGGCCGACGAGCGCGTGGCGACCCCAGGGACCGCCCACCGCCTCGCTGGCCTGCACCGCGACCGGGTCGGCCCAGGTGGGGACGACGCGGTCGGGCCGCTCCGGCGACCGCGCTCCCGCCCCCGGGGACGCCGCGGGCCCGTCTGCTGGTGCGGACGGGCCCGTCGGTGTCGTGCTCATGCGGTCAGTCTGCCCGCCGGAGGTCAGCCGCTCTGCTGCTGTCCGTCGCCGTCGTCGTTGCCGCCACCGTCGTTGCCGGCGTTGCCGTTGCCCCCGGTCTGGCTGTCCGGGGTGTTGCCCTGGACGACCGGCGGCGTGGCGGGGGTCGTCTGCGTCGACGTGGGGGGCGGCGTCGGGGTCAGGGTCGGCGTCGGCGTCGGCGTCGGGGTGGGCGTCGGCCTGGGGGTCGGCCTGGGGGTCGGCACCGACTGCTGAGTCGGCCGGGTGGTGACCCGGCTCGGCGCCTGGGTCTGGGTCCGCGGCTGCGGAGCCGGGGCGGCCACCCCCTTGCCGGTGTCGCCGCGGATGAGCGCGCGGTCCGGCAGGTCCTCCTCCGGCGTCCCCTCCAGCACGGTGTCCATGAACTCCTGCCAGATCGCCCCGGGCAGGCCCGAGCCGTAGACGATCCGGCCCTGGGCGTTGACGATCGGCTGGCTGGGCGAGTCGTTGCCCATCCACACCGCCGTGGAGATCGACGGCGTGAAGCCCACCATCCACGCGTCGGAGTTGTCGTCGCCCTGACCCTGCGTACCGGTCTTGGCGGCGACCTCGCGGCCGCCGTCGAGCGAACGCCGCGAGTGCTCGGCGACGTCGGTCATCGCGTAGGTGACGTCGTTGACCACGTCGGCCTCGAAGACCTGGTCGCCGGCGTCGCCGGCGTACTCGAGCAGCACCGCGCCCTCGCTGTCGGTCACCCGCGAGACGAAGTACGGCTCGTGCTCGACGCCGGTGGCCAGGGTGGCGAAGCCGTGCGCCTGGTCGATCGGGCGCATCTCGTACTGGCCGATGCCGATCGAGGCGCCGGCGGCGCCGGTCTGCGGGTCGGCCAGCGTCGCCTTCCCGTCCAGCATGCCGCCGGACCACGTCTCCGGGAGACCGGTGGCCTCCAGGATGTTCTGCCGCACCCGCTGGGCACCGACCTCGTAGGCCAGCCCGTAGTACGTGGTGTTCAGCGACCGGGTCAGCGCCTCCATGAGCGTGCAGGACCCGCACGAGGCGCCGTTGGCGTTGCTGACCGGCAGGCCCGGGCGGTCGGGGAACTCCTTCGGCGAGGAGCCGTCCCGCCGGGCGTTCACGCTGATGCCGTCCTCCAGCGCGGTGGCCAGCACGTAGGGCTTGACCGACGAGCCGGGCTGGCGCTGGGCCTGCGCGTAGTCGACGGCGGCGTCCCCGGCGCCGATCGGCCCGCCGTAGTAGGCGCGCACGGCGCCGGTCCCCGGGTCGATGGCCACGAGCGCCTCGCGCAGGCCCTCCGGCTCGCCCTCCATGACATCGGTGACGGCGGCCAGGGCGGCGTCCTGGTAGCGCTTGTCCACCGTGGTGGTGATCCGCAGGCCGCCGGCCCGGATCTGCTGCTCGTCGTAGCCCTTGGCCTCGAGCTCGGCGATGGCGCGCTGGACGGCCAGACCCTCCGGCCCGGCGGGGATACCGAGGTTGGAGCCGGTCCGCGGCATGATCGGCGGGAAGACCGAGGCCTGCCGCTCCTGCGCGGTCAGCCAGCCCTCCCCGACCATCGCGTCGAGCACCAGGCCCCAGCGGTCCTGCGCACCCTCGGGGTTGGACTCGGGGTCGTAGTTGGACGGGCTGCGGACGAGGACGGCGAGCACCGCGCCCTGCTGGGCAGTCAGCTGGCTGGCCGGCACACCGAAGTAGGTGTTGGCCGCCGCCTCCATGCCGTAGGCGCCGCGGCCGAAGTAGATGGTGTTGAGGTAGTTCTCGAGGATCTCGTCCTTCTCGTACTCGTTGTCGAGCTTGACGGCGAGGAAGAGCTCCTGGAACTTGCGGCTGAACGTCTGCTCCGACGTCAGGAAGGCGTTCTTGACGTACTGCTGGGTGATGGTCGAGCCACCCTGCGTCGATCCGCCGGTCAGGTTGTTCCACGTCGCCCGCACGATGCCGGTGGCCGAGATGCCGGGGTCGGAGTAGAAGCTGCGGTTCTCGGCCGCCAGGATCGCGTCCTGCGCCGGCTTCGAGACCTCGGTGAGGGCGACGTTGGTGCGGTTCTCGGCGCCCAGCCGGGCCATCTCGGTGGTGCCGTCGGCGTAGTGGACGACCGTCGTCTGCGCGTTCTGCACCGAGCTCGGGTCGGGCACCTCGGTGGTGGCGTAGACGACACCGACGAAGACGCCGAGCAGCACGAACCCGCCGGCGATCACGCCGAGGAGGACCTTGAGCCGGCGCCTGCGGCGCTGCTTCCTCGTGCGGGCGGCCTTGCTACCGGTGGGGCGGGTGCCGCGTGCGGGTGGACCGCCGCGAGAGGTCGTCGTCCGCCCCCCGCGGGAGGCCGGGGGCCGGTGGCGGCC
>JALYNA010000235.1 GCA_030773455.1 Actinomycetota bacterium | reverse complement strand
GCTGACCTGGGCGCTGGGCTCGCTGACGCTCGAGCAGCGTGGCCGTGGCACCGGGGTCTGGACCTCGGCGCTGTTCATCGGCCAGTTCGTCTGCCCGCTGGTGGTGCTGGGCCTCAGCGGGGGCCTGGGCGGCCTGACCCCGGCCCTCCTGGTGCTGGGCGCGGTGAGCGTGGCGGCCGCCGTCGCTGTCCGCGCCGTCCGCCCCACCCGGGCAGCCGAGCCGGCGCTCGCCGCGCACTGACCGACGACGACGGCCCCCGCGGGAAGGTTCCCCCGGGGGCCGTCCCGCGTCCGGGATCTCACGCGGGTTCCACCCGGACGGGGATGCTCTCCAGGCCCGCAGCCGGTTGTTGTGGTGCCGCACCGGTCGGTGATCGTGCCGAACGACGAGCGCGCGCCCGCCGCCGTCCCCGTGCTGCTGGCCGCCGCGCGCAGGGTCGGCCGCGCGCTGGGCTGATCAGCCGGCGTCCGGCACGTCGTGGTAAGCCATCTCCGGCTCGCCGGCCAGCAGGCCGGGCGCCACCCGCAGGAACTCGTGTGTGTGGGCGTGACCCATGTGGGCGTCCAGTGCGGCGCGGTCGGCCCAGACCTCGATGCCGAGGATGCGGTCGGAGTCCTCGAGGTCGGCAGCGAAGGAGTAGGCAAGGCAGCCGACCTTGCCGGGGTCGCGGCGGCGACGGCCCGGGCCGGCGCGTACAGCCAGGAGCTGGGGGAGGGGTTCGCCCGGGTCGTGCTGCGTGCGGCCGGGGCCATCGCCCCACCCCGACCCGGATCGGTCATCCGGGTGGCGTACGGGCCCGGCTTCGCCACGCCGTACCGGTGGACGACGAGGCCTTCGTGACCGACCTGGGCGAGAGCGCGGCGCGCTACCTGCTGGCCGGCGTCCCCGGCCGAGCTGGTCAACGAGCCAGCGGTGGCCGATGTCGCGTCTGCGGCTGGTGCCACCAGGCGGTCCAGTGGTGACTGCGAGGATGGGCACGACCGCGCGACTCGAGGGGGATCCCCCAGACATGCCCAGAGCTCTGCTGCTCGAGAACGTCGACCCGGTGGCGGTCGAGCTGCTGTCCTCCGCCGGCTACGAGGTGGAATCGCTCCGAGGAGCGCTGGACGAAGCCGACCTGGCCGCTGCGCTGGACGGCGTCGACCTGCTGGGTATCCGGTCGAAGACGCAGGTGACCGCCGACGTACTGGGGCGCCATCCGGGGTTGGCGGCGGTGGGCGCCTTCTGCATCGGCACCAACCAGATCGACCTGGTCGGGGCGGCTGCGGCCGGTGTGGCGGTGTTCAACGCGCCCTACTCCAACACCCGCAGCGTCGTCGAGCTGGCGATCGCGGAGATCATCAGCCTGGCCCGGCGGCTGATCGACCGGGACCGCGCGCTGCACGCAGGCCGCTGGGACAAGTCCGCGACCGGGAGCCACGAGATCAGAGGGCGGACCCTGGGCATCGTCGGCTACGGCAACATCGGCAGCCAGCTGTCGGTGCTGGCCGAGGCCCTGGGCATGCGGGTGCTGTTCTACGACCTCGAGGACAAGCTCGCGCTGGGCAACGCCGAGGCCTGCGGCAGCCTGGAGGAGCTGCTCGAGCACGCGGAGACCGTGACGTTGCACGTCGACGGGCGCGCCGGGAACGCGGGGCTGTTCGGCGCCGAGCAGTTCGCCCGGATGCGCCGTCGCAGCCTGTTCCTCAACCTCTCCCGCGGGTTCGTCGTCGACCACGAGGCCCTCCGTGACCACATCCTCAGCGGCCACATCGCGGGCGCGGCCATCGACGTGTTCCCCGACGAGCCGAGGGAGCAGGGTGACCCGTTCAGCTCCGTGCTGCGCGGGCTGCCCAACGTCATCCTCACCCCCCACGTCGGCGGGTCGACCCAGGAGGCCCAGTACGACATCGGGCGGTTCGTCGCGAGCAAGCTGGTCGACTACGCCCGCACCGGGACGACGACCCTCAGCGTGAACCTGCCCGCGGTGGCCCTGCACGGGTCCTCGGCCGCCCGGTTCGCGCTGCTGCACCGCAACGTGCCGGGCGTCCTGGCTCGTGCCGACGCGCTGATCGGCGAGCACGGCCTCAACGTGGAAGGCCAGGTCCTCACCACCCGCGGACAACTCGGCTACGTGGTGACCGACGTCAACGGCGAACCGCCCCCGGCCCTGCTGGCCTCGCTCACGGCACTGCCCGAGACCGTCCGCCTGACGACATTCCCCACCCCCTGAGGGGACCAGTTCAGCGCTTCGTCCGTCTGGTCGTGCGCCCGGTCCTGGACGTCGAACGGCTGGTCGCCGGGGTGCGCGCCTACGGAGGGGAAGCCGCGAGTGCGGCCGAGAGGTGACGGTTTCGGCGAGGTGACGGTTTCGGCGGCGGAAGCACGACCGAAGGTGCCGTACCGCGGGCCCGACGTCGGCGCATCCGCATCTCCACGCCGGAGCAGGGAGACCTGTCGCGGGAGCCGTCGACTCGACCCGTCTGGTTCAGCGGCCGAAACCCGTGATGGAGACCCGTATCGGACCGGCCGTGAGAACGAGGCCCTTCCCGGTGCCGTGCGGTCGCAGGCTCGGTGCCGACCAGCGCAGCGGCGTCACCCGCACGTCGATGGTGGGCGTCTGCGGGTCCTTGGACGGCCGTCGCTCCGCCGGGACCGACGCCGAGCGGTTCGCCTCCGGCCGCGCGATCGGCAGCGGGGCGGTCTGACGGAGGTCGGCCAGGAGCTCGTCCTGCAGCCTCCGTGGGCGCGGGGACGGCGTGGTGGTCCGTTCCATGGTGGTCATGCGGGGACCCTTTCGGCGGCGGCGAGTACCTCGTCGGCGAGCGCCACGTAGGCGGCCGCAACGGGGCTGGTCGGATGGGAGAGCACGACAGGTCGCTTGGCGAGCGTGCTGGTCGGCACCCGCCGGGACAGGGGGATGCGGGTTGCCAGCAGCGGGAGATCGGTGTCCTCGAGCGCGCCGGCGACCTGCCGAGCGGCGTGCCCCCGCTCGTCCCAGACGGCGCAGGCCACTCCGACGAGGACCGCAGAGGTGTTCTCGTAGGCCCGGTGCTGTTCCAGGAAGGCCGCGACCCGCGCGACTCCGAGGGCCGATCCCGGGTCGCTCGTGAAGACGGTGAGCACGGCGTCGACGGCACAGACGGCAGCCAGGGTGAGTTGGCCCAGGTCGCCGCGGGTGTCGAGGACGATGTGGTCGTAGTCGGCCAGCAGCGGCCGCAGGGCGCGCCGGACGCTGGTGATCAGACCGCCCGAGCTGGCCAGTTGGGCGGCCGCAGTCTCCAGTGCCGGGTGTGCCGGCAGGACATCGAGCCCCGGGGCGACGTCGTGCCGGATGACGGCCCGGGCTTCGGCAGCCGGGTCGTCCAGGAGCGCAGCCAAGCTCTCGTCCGGGCGCTTGGCGACGACTCCGAACGCCCGTCCCAGGCTGTCCTGCGGATCGACGTCCACGGCGAGCACCCGGCCGCGGCGGGCGAGAGCGGCGGCAACGTTCGCCGCGGTCGTGGTCTTGCCCACGCCGCCCTTGGAGGAGCAGACAGCCAAGCGCATGGGGGAAGTGTGGGGACGGGGAACTGCAGAACCTGGGAGGCGGGCCGCTGCGCCGGGGCGGAGAGCCCCATCCGACCCACTGTGCCCAGCGTCACCATCCGCGCTGCACGGCCAACCGCCGACGTGGCAACTCCCGCCTGCATCCATCTCGGCGCGGACCGGCCCGATGCCCCGGGCGGCGCGGGTGGGCAGGCTCAGGGGGGTGGTACCAGACCTCCCCGCCGGGCATCTCGCTGGGGTCACCGCATGCGGGCAGATCCACGGGCGCGGCTGGCGGTGCGACCCGGGTTGTGGCGTGGTCGGGTGCGCAGCATCCGGGCCGAGCGGCGAACACGGGAGCCGGCGTGTTGCCCGTAAGCGGACCGGCAGTAGGCCGGTTCTCAGGTGAGGCCCGCGCTGCTGCGGCTGAGCACCTCCCGGAGCGCGCGTGGCCGCATGCCCTGTTCGGCCAGGACCCGACGGGCCTGACGCCGGGTCACGAGGATGGCGACGACGGCCAGCGCCCACACCTGGGAACTGGACCAGCCAGGCCAGCCGGAAGGACTGCGGGGTCAGTCCACCGCCGCGCTCAGGGCGAAGCCCATGGCCTGCAGCACGACGAGGGAGGCCAGGAAGCCGCCGCTGTTGACCATGCTCTGCGCCACTCCGAGGGCCGTGGTCGGGTTGGGGGTGCGGGCGATGTCCAGCCCGACCACCGACCCGGGCCCGCTGGGGGCGAGCACGACGACGAGCAGGACGAGGAGCCACAGCGGGGCCGGCGGCGGCCACGCGAGCACGACTGCCCAGGTTCCGGCGTTGGCCGCGATCACGGCGAGCACCAGCCAGGACCGCCGGAGGGGATGACGCTGGTCAGGATGCCCATGACCGGACCGATGACGATCGTGCAGCCGACCAGCAGGGTGATCAGCGCACTGGCGGCAGAGGAGCTCAGGGCCTGGCCGCTGATCAGGTACGGGATACCCCAGAGGACGGCGAAGACCATCCCGGAGAACTGGGTGCCCAGGTGGCTGGCGAACGCCAGGCGGGTGCCGGGACGCCGCCACACGGCGCGCAGCTCACGGGTCACCTCCCGCGCCGGGAGCCTCGCCGCCGCCGGGGGCGATCCGCGGGGCGTGTTGCGGACGACCAGCGCGGTGGCGAGGGCGCCCAGCCCGCTGGCCGCGGCGGCGGCACCGAAGGCCCAGGCCCAGCCGCTGTGCTGCAGCAGCCCGAGGAAGGGAACGACCGTGAGGACCTGACCGAGCTGGCAGAGGATGGTGGTCAGCTGGGTGACCAGGGGGACCTGGCGTTCCGGAAACCAGCGGGGCACCAGGGCGAGTACCGCGATCACCATGACGGCGTCGCCGAGTCCGACGGCGACCCGGGCCAGTACGGCGAGCGTGAGGTGCCCGGTGGTGGCCAGCAGCGCCTGGCCGGCCGCCAGGCTCAGGCTGCCCGCGACGAGCACCGCCCGCGCGCCGAACCGGTCGACCAGGAGACCCGCGGGCAGCTGCATGACCAGGAAGACGGTGACCTGGAGGAATACGAAGCCGGACAGGGCACCGGCCGAGACGCCGTAGCGCTCGGTCACCTCCAGGCCGGGGCGCCGAGGGTGGTGCGCTGCATGACGGCCAGCGCGTAGACGGTGACGCCGACGGCCCACACCGCCCACGACCGGAGGCAGGGCAGTCCGGTCGCCCCGACCGCCGAGGGGGCGGGGGAGCCGGCCGACCCGCGGCCGTGCGGGCGCGGCTGGGCGTGGGAACCGGGGCTCACGCCACGAGCTCGGTGAAGTGGGTCGTCATCCGGTCGGCGTCCGGCTCCAGCCCGGCACGACGGCGATATCCGGCTACACCCGCGGGGCGATGAAGGCCCCCGGGTCGATGGGCATGCCCTCGAGGTGGACCATGCCGTCGAGCAGGTGCCCGTAGTCGGGCTGGGTCACGCCGAGCTGGCGCTGCATCGCCGCTGACGTCAGCCCGACCTTGTGGCCGCACGCGCAGGCCCTGAGCCTCCCATTCGCGGACCTGCTCGAGCTGGATGGCGTAGGCGTCGGTCAGCGTGGGGCCGGCGTGGGTGCGGCTGACCGGGTCGATGGGAACCCGGGTGCGCTGGGCCTCCATGAGGTCCTTGGCCACCACTGCCCGCGTGGCGTCGTCCATGTAGCGCCTCTCCCCGGGTTGCGGTCGCTGAGGAGCATCGACGCCGATCGACGCGGCACACAACACGGTCGTTCCGCAGTGGATGAGCCGCACGATTCCCTGGACGGCGGGCTGGTGTTCCGCTCAGCGGATTACCCAGCCCGCTCCCGTGCGGTGACGATCCACACGGTCTCCCGCCGTGACCGCGGAACAGCGACCGAGGGAGGTGCCGGCCATGCGGGCTCCGATGTCCGGCCCCGGGTCAGCGGGAGTCGAGTTCGACCCGCCGCACGCCTCGCAGTTCCCGGCCCAGCGCCAGGGCGGCGGTCCGCACGGCCGGGCCGATCCGGGGGAGGTCCAGCCTGCCGTGCCACCCCGAGATGGAGATGCCGGCCAGCGCCGTCCCTTGCGTCCCGAGCACGGGGCTTGCGGCGCAACCGATGCCGGCGCCGTGGATGCGGTCGAGTTCCCGGCGCAGCAGCTCCGGCGCGGTGATGGTGCGCGGGCCGACGGGCCGCAGGGCGCGGCTGCAGGCGTCGTCGACGACGTCCGGGCCGCTGAAGGCCAGGAAGACCCTGCCGACCGCGGTGTCGTGGGCGGGCAGCCTGCCGCCGGGTTCGGACGACGGCATCCGGGGTGCGGTGTTGTCCCGCAGGATCTCCACGTAGACGACCTCCGTGCCGTCCAGCACCGCGAGGTGCACCGTCTGCCGGGTGGCCTCCCGGAGGTCGGCCATGTGGGGAGGTCGACCGCCCGCAGGTTTGCGGTGCCGGGACGCCAGTTCGCCGGACTCGACAACCGCGTCCGAGAGCAGACGCCCCAAGGTCCGCACCCGAGCCGACGCGCCGGCGCCGGCCGACACCCCGGCGGCAGCGGTGGACCCGGAGAATTCGACGTCGTCGTCCCGGCGCGGACCCTGACCACCTTCGCGGCGCCCACCCAGCCGGGCTCCTACCCTTCTCCAGCCGGCACTCGGACACCTACGCGGACGTGCTCGTCGTCCGCTTACGCGGTCCACCCGCGCCGGGGGGCCCCGACGTCGCTGATAGGGGAGCCGTCCTCGGCGGTGATGGTGACCTCCGTCGTGGTCGGGTTGTGCACCGTGACCCGCGTGCCCGGGGCGACCGGGGCCGAGACGTGGAACCGCGTCTCGTCGAACAGCACGGTGACCGACAGCTCCCCCCGTGGTCGTGGCCGGCCATGTCCGCGGGCCCCCGGGCTGGGTCCCCGTGGGCTCGGGGCCGCCGGCCGGCTGCCCTGGGTCGCAGCTGGTGCCGGCGGGGCCGTCGTCGCCGGGGGAGGGGACGCGGCCGGCGCCACGGCCAGGGCGATGGTCGCCAGCATGACGGCTGCCTCGGCGCCGGCGAACCGGTCGGGCGTGCGCGCCGAACGTCGTACATGGACCCGACCGTCCGGCGTCCGACACGGCCGTGACCCCGCCGTCGGGACCGTTCTCGGAGCCTCGTGACCGTCCCTCCCGCGCCGACCGGCCCCGTAGACCTGAACGGCGCCGGACGTCGCGCCTGATCCCCCGGGGCGGGGCTCATCCCTCGCTGGTCGGAACCCGACCGGCCCGACCCGCTGCGCCGCCGGCGTCCTCAGTAGGACCGGGGGAGCCCGAGCACCTTGGTGGCGACGAAGGCCTTGACGAGGTTGTTGTTGACCGGCGCGACCTGGTACAGCCGGGTCTCGCGGAACTTGCGCTCGATGTCGTACTGGTCGACGAACCCGTTGCCGCCGTGGGTGTCGAGGGCGACGTTGGCGGCGGCCCAGCTGGCCTCGGAGGCCAGGTGCTTGGCCATGTTGGCCTCGGCGCCGCACGGCCGGCCCGCGTCGAACAGCCGGGCGGCCTCGGTACGCATCAGGTCCGCCGCGCGCACCTTCATGTAGGCGTCGGCGAGCGGGAACTGGACCCCCTGGTTGGCACCGATCGGGCGGCCGAACACCTCGCGGCCGTTCGCGTAGGCGACGGCCCGCTTGATGAACCAGTAGCCGTCCCCGATGGCCTCGGAGGCCAGCAGGATGCGCTCGGCGTTCCAGCCGTCGAGAACGTAGCGGAAGCCGGCGTCCACCTCGCCGACCACCTGGCCGGCCGGCACGCGCACGCCCCGGTAGAACACCTGGTTGGTCGCGTAGTTGAACATCGTGCGCACCGGCACGACCTCCAGGGTCTCCGGCTGCTCGGCGCGCACCTGGCGCAGATCGACCAGGAAGAGGGTCAGCCCGCGGGTCCGGTCGGCCGCCTTCTCGCTGGTGCGGGCGAGGACGAGGGCCAGGTCGGACTCCAGGATCCGGCTGGTCCAGTTCTTCTGCCCGGTGATGACGTAGTCCTCGCCGTCGCGGACCGCGGTGGTGGCGATGGAGGTGGTGTCCGAGCCGGCGTCGGCCTCGGTGACGGAGAAGGCCTGCAGCCGTAGATCGCCGGTGGCGATGAGCGGCAGGTAGGCGTCCTTGAGGGCCTCGCTGCCGTGGGCCAGCAGGGCGCCCATCGTGTACATCTGCGCGTGACACGCGGCCGAGTGCCCGCCGGACCTGTTGATCTCCTCCATGACGACGCAGGCCTCACTCAACCCCAGCCCCGAGCCGCCGTACCGGGGAGGGATCAGGACCGACAGCAGGCCGGCCGCGGTGAGGGTGTCGACGAACTCCTGCGGATAGCGGCGGTCGCGGTCGGTCTCGCGCCAGTACGCGTCGGGGAACCGTGCGCACAGCGCGCGGGTGCGCTCCCGGAGGGCATCGGGGCCGGTCTGCTCCCCGGCGGGTCCGGCACCGGTGTCGGGCACGGTGGCTCCTCTGTGCGCTCAGTCCGGCTGCAGGCGGTCGGACACGGGGCTCCTCACGGGTGGCGGTGCGCCGACACCGGCGCACGAGGTGGACCCTAGGGCGCACGTCCGCGCCGGGCCCGGTGGCACCCGGTCACGGCACGCGGCGGCTCCACGCCGGCTCGACGCGGGCCCACTCGAGGGTCCACCACCGGTCCCGCCGGCGGTCGAGCAGCCGGCACAGCGCGGCGTGCAGCAGGACGACGGCCGCGACCCCGCCGGCCCAGCCCACCCCGACCAGCACCAGCGTGCTCCGCCGGACCTCCGCCGCGGTCATCGGCTCGTCGGCGGGGCGCCCGTCGGCCGTCGTCCACAGGGTCAGGGTGTCCCCGGCGCGGGTGGTCGGCCGAACAGGCACGTCGCCCTCCACCGGAACGCCGCCGGGGGAGGTCCACCGCGCCGGCACGGGAACGCGGGTCCGGGGGTGCGCGTCGCCGGGCGCGGCCGCGTCGGCGGTCACGACGGCGGTCACCGGAAAGCGCTCCTCGGCCTGCTGCCGGGCCATGGCCGCCAGCTCCGACCGGACGGCGGTCCCCACGGCCAGCGCGACCGGTACGGAGAGCAGCACGACGAGCAGGACGGTGACCCGCGACACGCGCTCGACCGTGTCGCTCAGGCGCCCGAGCGGACCGCAGCCGAGGAGGGACCGGCGCATCCTGCGGGCGAGGGGAAGGGGCCGGACCACCACACCGCCTCCTCCCCGCCGGGACCCATGGTCCCAGGGGGACGACGCCGTCGCCCGTCGGCTGCAGGCCGGTCCCGGCGACGTCACCGGGAGCTTCGCCCCGGGCGCGGGTGTATATACGTCGGCGCTCGCGAGGTATATCCTGGTTGGGTGACGAAGCGTCTGGTCGAGATCGACGATGCCGACCTCGACGCGGCCAGGGCGGCGCTGTCGACCTCGACGATCAAGGAGACGGTCGGCCGGGCACTGCGCGAGGCGGCCGCCTCCGCCGCCCGCCGACGCGAGGTGGAACGGCTGCTCGACGGGTCCTCGGCCCTCCTCGCCGTCGGGGAGGACCGGGACCAGGCGTGGCGGTAGTCGCCCGCTACCTCCTGGACACCAGCGCGGCCGCGAGGATGCCGCACCGGCCGGTGGCCGACCGCGTCGTCCCCCTGCTGTCCGCGGGGCTGCTCGCGACCTGCGCCGCCCTGGACCTCGAGGCCGTGTACAGCGCCCGAACCCCACGGGAGTACCAGGGGGTCCGGGCCGACCGCCGGCTGGCCTACGAGTACCTGCCCACCGAGGACGAGGACTGGCAGCGCGCGCTCTCGGTGCAGGCGGCACTGGCCGACGCCGGCCGGTGGCGGGGGGCCGGGATGGCTGACCTCGTCATCAGCGCCGTGGCCGAGCGGTACCGGGTGACGGTGCTGCACTACGACGCGGACTTCGCCAGCGTCGCCGCCGTGACCGGCCAGGCCACCGACTGGGTCGTCCCGGCCGGATCGGTGCCCTGACGGAGCTGTCCGTCGCGATGGTGCGGGCGGTTCTCGGTCGAGGAGAGCTACGCCCCGCCCAGTGCGCACGGCCCGCCGGACCGGAACGCGAGACTGCGGCGGTGAACCGGGTGGTCCTGCTGCGCCGTGGCGCCGACGCCGTGGAGGCACGCGAGTACGCCGACGCCGGGACGACGGTCGGCGTCACCCGGCACCCCGCTGAGGAGCTCGCCCTCCGCAACCGGCTGTGGCGGCTGGGCGCACCGGGCCGCCGGACGAGCGGCCGCACCTGGTCTTCTTCCTCCACGACGAGGTCGTCCTGCACGCGCCCGAGCACCTCGCCGCGGAGGTCGCCGAGGAGGTGCGCGGTGCCGCCGCCACGGCTGCCCGTCTCCTGTTCGGCGGGTTCGGATCGACTTCCCGCTCGACGTCTCGGTCGTCGCCTCCTGGGCCGACGCCGGCTGACCCCGCCGGGACCCGTGCTCGGCGACCCGGGCCGTCAGAGCTGCAGGTGGAGACGCAGTGCGCCGTCGATGTCGGCCATGGTCGCGGCGGGCACGCGGCCGAGCACGGGTCCGACTCGCTCGACGGCGACGGCCCGTACCTGTTCGGCCTGTGCCTTGCTGTCGACTCGCAGCCCCGCCTCGCCGGCCGGCAGCAGCGTCTGGAAGGGGAAGACGCGGATGGCGTTGCTGGTGACGGGCACGACGGTCACGACCCCGCGGCCCAGCCGGCTCGCGACGGCGTTGGCGCGGTCGTTGCTCACCACCACCGCCGGTCGGCGCTTTCCCGCCTCGCTGCCGCGAATGGGCTCCAGGTCGACCAGCCGGACCTCACCGCGAAGCATCATCGAGCCCGTCGCCCGCCGCGGCCTCCCAGTCGGACTCCTGGCCCGAGGCGCGCCAGTCCTCCCAGGCGGCTGCGTACTGGTCCTCGAGGTCGGGGTACCGCAACAGCCGGATGGCGTGGTGCAGAGCAGCCGACCGTGACCGCAGGCCAGCGGTGCGCGCGTAGTGGTCGAGGACGGCGACGTCCTCCTCAGGCAGGCTGACGCTCAGCTTCACTTGGCCATGCTACCGCGGTGCCACCGGGGTGGGAACACGCTCTCGGGGCAGGTGAGGACCACGTTGCGCGCGTCTTCGTCCCGGTCCTGCCGGGGCGTGGGCCGCGACGGGGAGTCGTCGTCCCACTCGACGAGGACGTCGTGCCTCTCGAAGACGTCCGCGGCGGAGCCGATCGACGCGGCGCACCGACCCACAGCGCCCGAACTGCCGTTATCCCCAACAAGCCACTCAACCGCCGGCACAGGACGAAAGGCGACGACCGGGGGACCGGTCAGCCGGCTACGCGACGCGCGCACTCCGGGCAGGACGCGACCGAGCCGAGGCCGCCCCGCCCGGCCCAGCTGCCCTGGACGACGGCGACCGGGGCACCGCAGACGCCCACCCACGGCGGCGACCCGTCGGCGGCCTCGCGGGGGACGGCGTGGGCCAGGTCGCTGTCCTGGTCGCGGCCGGCCGCGTGCTGGGCGCTCCTCATCTCCCCAGCATGGTCGCCCGACCGAACGTTGCCGGCGACGGGCCCGGGTCCCTTGATCGGCCCCGGGCCCAGGGGCAGGCTGTGACCCACAGCACACAGACGGAGGCAGCCGCCAGGAGGTCGTCGTGGAAGCACGCGTCGGGGACCGGATCGTCGTCCGGTCCACCCACCAGGGAGAAGCAGAGCGCACCGGCCGGGTGCTCGAGGTCAGGGGAGCGGGCGGGGGGCCGCCCTACGTCGTCCGGTGGGACCCCGACGGGCACACCGGCGTCTTCTACCCGGCGGGCACCTGCGCCGTCGTCCCCGAGCCGGCGAACGGCTGAGCGGGGTGGCCAAGGAGACCGTCGCCGCACCGAGCCCGCGGCCGGCCGAGAAGGTGCGCAACGTGGCCCTCGTGGGCCACGCGGCCGCGGGCAAGACCACCCTCGCCGAGGCGCTGCTGGTCGCCACCGGCGCGCTGACCCGGGCCGGCCGGGTCGATGACGGCACCACCTGCCTGGACAGCGAGGAGGTGGAGGTCCGCCAGCAGCGCTCGGTGTCCCTAGGCGTGGCCACCGTCGAGCACGCCGGGCACCGCATCACCCTGCTGGACACCCCCGGCTCCCCGGACTTCGTCGGCGAGCTGCGCGCCGGGCTGCGTGCGGCCGACGCCGCGCTCTTCGTCGTCTCCGCCGTCGGCGGTGTCGACGCGACCACGGTGCAGCTGTGGGAGGAGTGCGCGGCCGTGGGCATGCCCCGCGCCGTCGTGGTCACCCAGCTGGACCGCCCCCGCGCCGATGTCGACGACGCGGTCCGCTCCTGCCGCACCGCGCTCGGCGACGGCGTCTCCCCGCTGCACCTGCTGCAGCGTGGGCCGGACGGCGCGGTCACCGGCCTGGTCTCGCTGCTGGAGCCGCACCCCGACACCGACGTGCCGGACGCCGAGCGACTCCGCGCCGAGCTGATCGAGGGGATCATCGGCGAGAGCGAGGACGAGACCCTCATGGAGCGCTACCTCGTCGGCGAGGAGCTCTCCGTCGCCGACCTGGTCGCCGACCTGGAGACCGCGGTGGCCCGCGGCCACTTCCACCCGGTCCTGTGCGTCTCCCCGCTCACCGGCGTCGGCGTTCCCGAGCTGCTGGACCTGCTGGTCTCGGCCTTCCCGTGCCCCATGGAGCACGGCTGCCCGCCGGTCACCCGACCAGACGGCTCGCCGGCACCGGCGCTGTCCTGCGACCCCGACGGCCCGCTGGTCGCCGAGGTGGTCAAGACGACGACCGACCCCTACCTCGGCCGGGTCTCGCTGGTGCGGGTCTTCTCCGGCACGCTGCGCCCGGACACCCCGGTGCACGTCTCCGGCCACGGCCTCGCCGACCGCGGCCACCCCGACCACGACGCCGACGAGCGCATCGGCGCGGTCTCCTCGCCGCTGGGCCCGGCGCTGCGGCCGGTCGCGGCCTGCCCGGCCGGGGACATCTGCGCCGTGGCCCGCCTCACCAGCGCCGAGACCGGCGACACCCTCTCCTCGCCCGAGGACCCGCGGCTCGTCCCGCCGTGGGACCTGCCCGCCCCGCAGTTGCCGGTGGCCGTCGAGGCGGCCTCCCGCGCCGACGAGGACCGCCTGGCCACCGCGCTGTCCCGGCTGGCCGCCGAGGACCCGACCGTCCGCCTGGAGCGCCGTCCCGACACCGGCCAGCTGCTGCTGTGGTGCGTCGGCGAGGCGCACGCCGAGGTGCTGCTGGAGCGGCTGCGCACCCGGCACGGCGTCGCGGTGGCCACGGTGCCGGTGCGGGTGCCGATGGTGGAGACCCTCGCCGGGCCGGCGCGGGTCACCGGTCGGCACGTCAAGCAGTCCGGCGGGCACGGCCAGTACGCCATCGTCGTCATCGAGGCCGCGCCCGGCCCGCCGGGTTCCGGCGTCGTCTTCGAGCAGCGCATCGTCGGCGGAACCGTGCCCAGCCAGTTCCACGGCAGCGTCGAGAAGGGCATCCGCGCCCAGGCCGAGCGCGGCGTCGCCGGCGACCGGCCGATCGTCGACGTGCACCTCACCCTCGTCGACGGCAAGGCGCACTCGGTGGACTCCTCCGACGCCGCCTTCCAGGCCGCCGGTGCGCTCGCGCTGCGTGAGGCGGCCGCCGCGGCCGGCACCCGACTCCTCGAGCCCTGGTGCGAGGTGGAGGTGGTGGTGCCCGGGGAGTACGTGGGCGCGGTGATGAGCGACCTGTCCGGTCGGCGGGCGCGGGTCACCGGCAGCGAGGCCGACCCCGAGCGCGACCGGACGACGGTCCGTGCGGAGGTGCCCGAGATCGAGCTCCTCACCTACGCCGGGGCGCTGCGCTCGGTCTCCCACGGCACCGGCAGTTTCACCCGCCGTCCCCTCGGATACGAACCGGCCCCCGCCTCGCTGACCGCCGTCCCGGCCTGAAGAAGGACCCCTCTGCCCCCGCCACTCGCAGGCTCGCGGCGGGTCCCTGCAGAGGGGCCGCCGTCCTCCGCGACCTGTACCGGCACCCGACAGTCCGCGAGGGAGTGTCGGCCCGCGGGGAGTGTCGGCGCGGGACACTAGCCTCGGGAGCCGGTGTCCAGCGTGTGCGGAGGTGTCGTGACGTCGTCCAACGGGCCGTCGGCCGCCGCCTCGGCCCGGCCAGGGGCGGGCGGGCACGCCACCGCCGACCACAACGCGCTGCCTGACCGGGTGTGGACGCTGCCCAACGCGCTGTCGGTGCTGCGGCTGCTCGGCGTCCCGCTGTTCCTCTGGCTGCTGCTGGGGCCGCAGGCCGACGCCTGGGCCGTGGTCGTGCTCATGGTCTCCGGGGTCACCGACTGGGCAGACGGCAAGCTGGCCCGCGCCCTCGGCCAGTCCAGCCGGCTCGGGGCGCTGCTGGACCCCGCCGCCGACCGCCTCTACATCGTGGCCACGCTGGTCGCCTTCGTGCTGCGCGACGTCGTCCCGCTGTGGCTGGTCGCCGTGCTGGTCGGGCGCGAGCTGGTGCTGGGCGTCGCGCTGCTGGTGCTGCGCGCCCACGGCTACCCGCCGCTGCAGGTGCACTACCTGGGCAAGGCGGCGACGTTCATCCTGCTCTACGCCTTCCCGCTGCTGCTGCTCGCCGACGGCGACGGGTGGCTCGCGGCCGTCGCCGCGCCCGTGGCGTGGGCGCTGACGATCTGGGGGAGTGCCCTCTACGTCCTCGCCGGGGTGTTCTACGTCATCCAGGTCGCCGGGCTGGTCCGCGCCGACCGGGCGTCCCCGTGACCACCGTCCAGCGCGGCGGCGGGCCACGCTCGCTGGGCGCCTCGCTGCTCGACCAGGTGCTGGCCGAGACCCTCGACCCGGCCTACGCCCAGGCTGCGCGGGCCCGCGGGGAAGGTGTCGCGGGGGAGTCGGCCCTCCCGTCCCGGCGGCCCGGGAGGCAGCTCGCCGTCGCCGCGGTGATGGCTGTCGCCGGCGTCCTGGCCGCGGTCACCTACGACCAGGCCGCGGCCGGCGCGCAGGGCCGCGAGGAGGTGCGTGCGGCGCTGGTCGCCGAGGTCCGGGGGGAATCCGCGTCCACCGACCAGCTCGCCGTCGACCTGGAGGCGCTGCGCGGGCAGGTGACCGCCGCTCGGGACGACGAGCTGGCCGCCACCGCCGTCGGGCAGCGGGCCCTCGACCGGCTGGAGGAGGCCGAGACCGCCGCCGGAGTGGCCCCGGTCAGCGGTCCCGGCCTGCTCGTCACGCTCGCCGACGCCGAGCCCGACGCCGACGCCGACCCGGTGGGCGGGACGGCGGAGGCCGACCCCCGCGGCCAGGTGCGCGACGGCGACCTGCAGCTCGTGGTCAACGCGCTCTGGGCGGCCGGCGCCGAGGCGGTCGCCATCAACGGCCAGCGGCTGGGCCCGACGACGGCGATCCGCTTCGCCGGTGAGGCGGTCCTGGTCGACTTCCGGCCGGTCACCAACCCCTACCTGGTCAGCGCGGTCGGGAATCCCGAGACGCTGCGCGGCCGTTTCCTGGCCAGCCCCGAGGTCGGCGCCCTCGCTGCCATCTCGGAGTCCTTCGGTCTGCGCTTCGAGTTCGCCCAGGAGGACGAGCTGTCCCTCCCCGCCGGGAGCCCGCCCGAGCTCCGGTCCGCCGCTCCCCTGTCCGAGGTGCCGCCCGCCCCGGCCGCCCAGCCCGTGCCGGGGGGCTGACCGTGATCCCAATCCTGGGCCTGGCCGCCGGCATCCTGCTCGGCCTGGTGTTCGACCCCACCGTGCCGCTGTGGCTGCAGCCCTACCTGCCGATCGCGGTGGTGGCCGCGCTCGACGCCGTGTTCGGCGGCTTCCGCGCCCGGCTCGACGGGATCTTCGACGCCCGGGTGTTCGTCATCTCGTTCGTGTCCAACGTGGTGGTGGCCGCGCTGGTGGTGTTCCTCGGCGACCAGCTGGGCGTGGGCGCGCAGCTGTCCACCGCCGTGGTCGTCGTCCTCGGCATCCGCATCTTCGGCAACGCCGCGGCCATCCGCCGGCACGTGTTCCGCGCATGAGCGAGCAGCGCCGTCCGGCACCGGCGTCCGACGAGCGGCCGGAGGACGACGTCCGCCCCGCTGACCACGGCGCGGCCGACGAGCCCCCCGCCCCCGAGGCCGTGCCCGCCCCGGAGGCCGTGCCCGTCCCGGAGGCCGTGCCCGTCCCGGAGGCCGGCCCGCCCGCTGTCCAGCGCCCGGCGGACACGGGGGAGCCGGTGGCGGAGGCGGAGTCGTCCAGCGCGGGGCGCCGGCGCCGGCGCGACCCGCTCGCCGCGGCGCTGATCGGCGTCCTCACCCTGCTGCTCGGCTTCGCCTTCGCCGTCCAGGTGCGCACCACGGGAACGGGGGAGGACTACTCGACCCTCCGCGAGGAGGACCTCGTCCGCATCCTCGACGACCTCGACGCCCGCGAGGACCGGCTGCGCGAGCAGATCGCCGACCAGCGTGCCGCGCTGCGCGACCTGACCAGCTCCGACAGCCAGTCCGAGGCCGCGCTGCAGGAGGCGCGGGAGCGCGCCCAGGCCCTCGGCATCCTCAACGGCACCGTCTCCGCCCGCGGCCCGGGGCTGCGCATGACCATCCGCGACCCCGAGGGCCGGGTGCGGGTCGCCGACCTGCTCGACGCCGTCCAGGAACTGCGCGGTGCCGGAGCGGAGACGATGCAGATCGACGGGGTCCGCGTCGGGGTGTCGACGGCGATCACCGGCGAGCCGGGGCAGCTACGGGTCGACGGCACCGAGGTGGACAGCCCCTACGAGATCCGGGTCATCGGCTCGCCCCAGGACCTGCAGACGGCGATGAACATCCCCGGCGGCGTCGTCGACCGGGTGGGCCGGCAGGGCGGCAGCGTCGACATCGAGCAGTCCCAGACCGTCGTCGTCGACGCGTTGCGGCAGCTGGACCGGCCTCAATACGCTCAGCCCGACACCGACGACGGCAACTGACGCCGCGCCGGCCCTGACCCTGCCACCTCCCGGGAGACGACGCCGCATGACCACGCCCGACGACCGCCGCTACACCGAGCAGCACGAGTGGGCCCTGCTGCAGCCCGGCGGGGGCGAGGGGGTGGTTGTGCGGGTCGGCATCACCGACCACGCCCAGGACGCGCTGGGCGACATCGTCTTCGTCCAATTGCCCGAGGTGGGGGCCGAGGTCGCACCGGGCACGCCCATGGGCGAGGTGGAGTCCACGAAGTCGGTGTCCGACGTGTACGCGCCGGTCGCCGGCGTCGTGGCCGCGGTCAACGAGGCCCTCACCGACGCGCCGGAGACCATCAACGCCGACCCCTACGGGGCCGGCTGGCTGATCGAGATCACCGTGGCCAGGGACAGCGGCGACCCCACCGGGACCCTGCTGGACGCCGCCGCGTACCAGGCCTTCGTCGAGGCGAGCTGACCCGCGCCGGGCTCTCCGCGACGGTCACTATGCTGCCCGGAGGGCACCGCGCAGCCCCCTGAGCGAGCGCTGAGCCTCACCCTGTACGTTCGGTTGACCCTCGGGTCGGCCGCTGGTTCCGTGACCCACGGCCCGCCGTGCACGACGCGGCGACCGACCCGCGACGGGCTGTCCGGCCCGTCGCCCGACGGCCGCCCGCGGCCGGACCCCAGGTCCGCGGTGGTGCCACCCCTGCACCGGAGGAGACAGACGTGCACTGCACTCGTTGTGGCCACAACAACCCCGAGGGCAGTCGCTTCTGCGCGCAGTGCGGCGCGGCGCTGTCCCAGGAGCGGATCGGCGAGTCCACCAGCGTCATCCCCAAGGTGGGCGGCGAGGACTCCGCCGAGACCCCCGAGGTCACCGAGGCCGACGCCCACGCCGGCGCGGTCGAGTCGCTGCCCGCGGGATCGGCCCTGCTGGTCGTCAAGCGGGGCCCGAACGCCGGCAGCCGCTTCCTGCTGGACCAGGACGTCACCACGGCCGGCCGGCACCCCGACAGCGACATCTTCCTCGACGACGTCACCGTCAGTCGCCGGCACGTGGAGTTCCACCGCGAGGGTGGCGGCTTCTCGGTGCACGACGTCGGCAGCCTCAACGGCACCTACGTCAACCGCGAGCCGGTCGACGTCGCGACGCTGGCCGGGGGCGACGAGGTTCAGATCGGCAAGTTCCGCCTCGTCTACCTGACCGGTCCGCGCACGGGCGAGCCCGCCGGCGCGTGACCCGGCGCGCGGCCAGGGGGTTGGGGACGGTGCCGGCAGCACGGACGGCGGCGTGAACGCGGTGTCCTCGCGCGCCGACGCGTCAGGTGAGCCCGACGACCGACACGCGCCGCGCCTCACGATCGGGGAGGTGCTGACCGTGCTGCGCGAGAACTTCCCGGACGTCACGATCAGCAAGATCCGCTACCTGGAGTCCGAGGACCTCGTCCACCCGCAGCGCACGCCGTCGGGCTACCGGAAGTTCTCCTCGGCCGACGTCGCCCGGCTACGGTACGTACTCGCCGCCCAGCGCGACCAGTACCTGCCGCTGCGGGTCATCAAGGAGCACCTCGAGGCCCTCGACCGAGGGGAGCCCCGGCCCGGCGGCGCCTCCCCGGCGGCGCCACCGCCGGAGGAGGAGCCCGACTCCGGCAGCCTGACGACCGAGCAGTTCGCGCGGGCGTCGGGGCTCGAGCCCGGGCAGCTGGCTGACTGCGTCCAGTTCGGCCTGCTCGCGCGCGACGCCGACGGGAGACACCCCGTGGCCGACCTGCCGATCGCCCGGGCGGCTGCCGGGCTGGCCCGGCACGGCATCGAGCCGCGGCACCTACGCGTCTACCAGAACGGCGCCGAGCGGGAGGCCGGCCTGGTCGAGCAGCTGGTCGCGCCGGTGCTGAGGGCGCGCTCGGAGGAGGCCCGCACCCGGGCGACCGAGAAGCTCCGGGAACTCGCGGGGCTGTCCGCCCAGCTGCACGGGGCGCTGCTGGAGGCGCGACTCCGGGATCTCCTGCGCCCCTGACTCGGGCGTACCGTGGTTGCAGCCGGGTGCGGAGTCCACGGCCCCTGCGCCGACCCCGTCCACCAGCCGCCTCCACCGATCCACCGCCCGTTCCCGGGCCGCAGCTGAGGGAGCCCCACCGTGCAGGAACTCAGAGTCGTCGGCGTCCGGGTCGAGCTGCCCGGGAACCAGCCGATCCTGCTGCTCAAGGAGACTCAGGGGGAGCGGTACCTTCCCATCTGGATCGGTGCGGTGGAGGCGGCGGCGATCGCCTTCGAGCAGCAGGGTGTGCGCCCGGCCCGGCCGATGACCCACGACCTGCTGCGCGAGGTGGTCCGCGCGCTCGGCGCCACGCTCGAGGCGGTCAACATCACCGAGATTCGCGACGGCATCTACATCGCCGAGCTGGTCTTCGGCGACGAGCGGGTCGTCAGCGCGCGCCCCTCGGATGCCGTCGCCCTGGCTGTCCGCACCGGCGCTCCGATCTACGGCGCCGAGGAGCTGCTCGACGAGGTCGGCATCGAGATCCCCGACGAGCAGGAGGACGAGGTGGAGAAGTTCCGCGAGTTCCTCGACCAGATCTCCCCGGAGGACTTCGGTGCCGGCTCCGGCTCGGGGGGCGGCTCCACCTGAGGAAGGACCCCCTGCCGCTCGCGAGCTCGCGGCGGGACCCTGCAGGGGGGCGCCGGCCCGGTGCGCGTGCGACTGCTGTGACGTCAGGTGCGGGTGAGGCGGTCCGACCACGTTCGTGGCGGGCTCCGGGTCAAGCGGGGGGCGCCGTGTGCCGATACCCCTCCGATGGGTGAGTGCCGCGACACGCCGCCCTCCTCAGTTGACCCACCCCAGGGCCCGGCCTACGGTCGGCGAACAACAGCGGTGGAAGTCCCGGTACGCGAGGCGGTAACCCGCCTGCAGTGACGCGAGCTCCGGTACCCACCGCGGGGAACCGCGGCGTCGGCTGCGGGAGCAGAGGAGGACGCTGACGTGAGCGACCAGAGCAAGGGCTCCCAGGGTCAGCTCTTCAGCGACGCCGCCGTGGGTGCGCCGTCCTACGACGAGGTCGACAGCGACCTCGTCGGGTACCGCGGCCCGACGGCGTGTGGCGCTGCCGGCATCACCTACAGGCAGCTGGACTACTGGGCCCGCACCGGCCTGGTCGCCCCGTCGGTGCGCAGCGCCACCGGCTCGGGCACCCAGCGGCTGTACTCCTTCCGGGACATCCTGGTGCTCAAGGTGGTCAAGCGGCTGTTGGACACCGGCGTCTCGCTGCAGAACATCCGCAAGGCCGTCGACCATCTGCGCAACCGCGGCATCAAGGACCTCGCCAACATCACGCTCTTCTCCGACGGCGCCACGGTGTACGAGTGCACCTCCGCCGAGGAGGTCGTCGACCTGCTGGCCGGCGGCCAGGGCGTCTTCGGCATCGCCGTGTCCGGCGCGCTGCGCGAGCTGTCCGGCGAGCTTGCCGAGCTGCCCGCCGAGCGCATCGACGGCGCTCCGCTGCACTCCGCCGACGACGAGCTCTCGCTGCGCCGCCGCCGCCGCGCCGCCGTCTGAGGGAGAGTCGGCCGTCAGGTCGATCCGGGGTAGGAAACTGGTCCGCGGGGTCCCGACGAGTGGGGGCCGGAGGCCTCCACGAGGAGCGGACGCAGCGGCTCAGCGGAGCCGGGGGACGCTACCTGGCCGCGGTGTCGGCCGGTAGGCCGACGTTGATGTACCGTCGACGTAATGGCGGACCGAGCCCCTGAGCCCCTGCCCGCACTCGCCGCGCTGGACCCCGCAGGGTCCTTCGCCGCCCGGCACATCGGCCCGCGACCCGACGAGACGCAGGCGATGCTGGCCGCCGTCGGCCACCCCACGCTGGAATCCCTCGTCGACGCCTGCGTGCCCGAGGGAGTCCGCGACCGGACGCCGCTGGACCTTCCTTCTGCCGCCGACGAGGCCACCGTGCTGCGACTGCTGCGCGAGCGTGCCGAGGCCAACGAGGTCCTGACCTCGATGATCGGGCTCGGCTACTACGGCACGAACACCCCGGCGGTCATCCAGCGCACCATCCTGGAAAACCCCGCCTGGTACACCGCCTACACGCCTTACCAGCCCGAGATCAGCCAGGGCCGCCTCGAGGCGCTGATCAACTTCCAGACGATGGTCGCCGACCTCACCGGGCTCGCGGTGGCCGGCGCCTCGATGCTTGACGAGGCCACCGCCGCGGCCGAGGCGATGACCCTGGTCCGCCGGGCGGGCCGGGCCCAGGCCGACGCCGTCTTCGTCGTCGACGAGGACACGCTGCCGCAGACCCTCGCCGTCCTGCGCACCCGCGCCGAGCCGCTGGGCATCGGGCTGCACGTCGCCGACCTGTCCGCCGGCTGGCCCACCGACCTGCCGGAGGCCGGGGCGTTCGGCGTGCTGCTGTCCTACCCGGGGGCCAGCGGCGCCGTCCGCGACCACCGGGCGCTCACCGCGGCGGCGCACGAGGCCGGCGCCGCGGTCGTCGTCGCCGCCGACCTGCTGGCGCTGACGCTGCTGGAGGCGCCGGGGGAGTGGGAGGCCGACGTGGCCTGCGGCAGTTCGCAGCGCTTCGGCGTCCCGATGGGGTACGGCGGGCCGCACGCCGGCTACCTCTCGGTCCGCGAGGGCCTGGCCCGGCAGCTGCCGGGCCGGCTGGTCGGCGTCTCGGTCGACGCCGACGGCGACGTCGCCTACCGGCTGGCGCTGCAGACCCGCGAGCAGCACATCCGCCGCGAGAAGGCAACCAGCAACATCTGCACCGCGCAGGTGCTGCTCGCCGTCATGGCCGGCGCCTACGCCGTCTACCACGGTCCCGAGGGCCTCGCGGCGATCGCCGCCCGCGTCCATCGGAGCGCCACGACCCTCGCCGGCTGGTTGCGCGCCGGCGGGCTGGAGCTGGTGCACGAACACTTCTTCGACACCGTCCTGGTGGCCGTCCCCGGCCGCGCGGCCGAAGTGGTCGCCGCCGCCGCGGATCGGCGGATCAACCTTCGGCTGGTCGACGCGGACACCGTGGCGGTGGCCTGCGACGAGACGACCTCGGTCGAGACGCTGCGGGCGGTCGCCGACTCCTTCGGCGTCGCCGCCGACGAGTCGGGCCTGGACGACGAGGGCGCCGACGCGCTTCCGGAGGCGTTGCGCCGCCGGACGCCGTACTTGACGCACCCGGTCTTCTCCTCGCACCGCTCGGAGACGGCGATGCTGCGGTACCTGCGCTCGCTGTCGGACAAGGACCTGGCGCTGGACCGCACCATGATCCCGCTCGGGTCCTGCACCATGAAGCTGAACTCCGCCACGGAGATGGCCGCCATCACCTGGCCCGAGTTCGCCAACCTGCACCCCTTCGTGCCGGCCGAGCAGGCCCGCGGGTACCGGCAGCTCATCCAGGAGCTGTGCGACGCCCTGGCCGAGGTCACCGGCTACGCGGCGGTCAGCGTGCAGCCCAACGCCGGTTCACAGGGCGAGTTCGCCGGGCTGCTCGCGATCCGCGGCTACCACCGTTCCCGCGGTGACGAGCAGCGGGACGTCTGCCTGATCCCCAGCTCGGCACACGGCACCAACGCCGCCAGCGCGGTCATGGCCGGGATGCGGGTCGTGGTGGTCGCCTGCGACGAGGCCGGCAACGTGGACCTCGCCGACCTGCGGGCCAAGGCCGACAAGCACGCCGAGCGGCTGGCCGCGATCATGCTGACCTACCCCTCCACGCACGGCGTCTTCGAGGTCGACGTCCAGGAGATCTGTGCCGCCGTGCACGACGCGGGAGGGCAGGTCTACGTCGACGGCGCGAACCTCAACGCGATGGTCGGCCTGGCCAAGCCGGGGCGCTTCGGCTCCGACGTCAGCCACCTCAACCTGCACAAGACGTTCTGCATCCCGCACGGTGGCGGGGGACCGGGCGTGGGGCCGATCGGCGTCCGGGAGCACCTCGTCCCGTTCCTGCCGGGCCACCCGCTGGTCGAGACCGGCGGCTCGGGGCCGGCCGTGTCCGGTGCGCCCTTCGGGTCGGCCGGGATCCTGCCCATCTCGTGGGCCTACATCCGCCTCATGGGGCCCGACGGCCTGCGGAGCGCCACGGAGCACGCGATCCTGGGCGCCAACTACCTCGCGGCCCGGCTGCGGGAGCACTACCCGGTGCTCTACACGGGCGCGGGGGGCCTGGTGGCCCACGAGTGCATCCTCGACATCCGGCCGCTGACCAAGGCGACGGGCGTGACCAACGACGACATCGCCAAGCGGTTGATCGACTTCGGCTTCCATGCGCCGACGATGAGCTTCCCGGTCGCCGGGACGCTGATGGTGGAGCCCACGGAGAGCGAGAACAAGGCGGAGCTCGACCGCTTCGTCGAGGCCATGGCCACCATCCGGGCGGAGATCGACAAGGTCGGCAGCGGCGAGTTCGACCGCATCGACAACCCGCTGCGCAACGCGCCGCACACCATGGCGATGCTGGCGGGGGAGTGGGGCCGGCCCTATCCGCGGACGGCGGCGATCTACCCCGTCCGCCGACTGCAAGGGCGCAGCTACCTCAGCCCGGTGCGGCGGATCGACCAGGCCTACGGCGACCGCAACCTGGTCTGCTCCTGCCCGCCGCCGGAGGCCTTCGCCGAGCACGACTTCACGCCGCACGAGCCTGCGGAGAACGGCGATGTGCCCAGCCGCGGTGCCGGGCACCCGGACGACCTCGGGACGGCGGTCGACGTGGTGGGCGCGCAGGCCTGAGGTCGAGCGACAGCGGCGAGCGCGGGGTTCTGCGTGTCTCAGCGGTTGCTGAGTGGTGCAGAAGCCCGCAATCGCCGCTGGGACGGCCAGGCTGGGTCAGGCCTGGACGAGCTCGGGGGCCAGCCAGGTGTGGTGATCGGGGACGGCCCGGCCGTCGGGGAGCAGCTCGCCGTCGTCGTCGAAGAGGACGACGCCGTTGCACAGCAGACGCCAGCCCTGCTCGGGGTGGCTGCTCACCACGGTGGCGAGGTCGCGCGCCTCACTGGCGGCGTCGGGGCAGGCCTTCGGGTGGTGGCACATCGCAGTTCCATCCGTTCTGTCCGCGGCCTGGGGCCGCGAAGTACCAGTCGAGTCGTCCCGACTACCAGTTCGGCAAGTCTGCGCCCGACCTGAAGCGCCTCGAGGTGACGTAGATCACCAAATCACCCGATCGGGTCGCTCCCTCCAGCCCACGGGAGGGGTCAGAGCTTGCGGAGCAGGACCCGGCGCACCGAGTGGTCGGCCGACTTCTGCAGCACCAGGCGGGCGCGCGACCGGGTCGGTGCGATGTTGGAGCGCAGGTTCGGACCGTTGACCGCGGACCAGATGTCCAGCGCGATGGCGCGCGCCTCGTCGTCCGACAGCGTGGCGAAGCGGTGGAAATGGGCGGTCGCGTCCTGGAACGCCGTCCGTCGCAGTGCTTGGAAGCGCTCCACGTACCAGCGCTGGATGTCGGCCTCGGCGGCGTCGACGTAGACGGAGAAGTCGAAGAAGTCCGAGAGGAAGACCTCCGGCGCCGTCCCGTCCGCCTGGCGTCCCGCCTGCAGCACGTTCAGGCCCTCGAGGATGAGGATGTCCGGCCGGTCGACCTCCTGCTGCACACCCGGCACCACGTCGTAGGACCGGTGGTCGTAGACGGGCGCGAACACCTCCTCCCGTCCGGACTTCACGTCGGCGAGGAAGCGCGCCAGTGCCCGACGGTCGTAGCTCTCCGGGAACCCCTTGCGGCCGAGCAGGCCGCGGGCCTCGAGCACCGCGTTCGGGTACAGGAAGCCGTCGGTGGTCACCAGATCGACCCTCGGCGAACCCGGCGAGCCGGCCAGCAGCGTCTGCAGCAGGCGGGCGGTCGTGCTCTTGCCGACGGCGACGCTGCCGGCCACGGCGATGACGAAGGGAACCTTCGCCGTCGCGTTCCCCAGGAACTCGCTCTGCGCGGCCCACAGGCGCCGGCTGGCCGTGACGTGCAGCCCCAGCAGCTCGGCCAGTGGCAGATAGACGGTCG
>JALYNA010000234.1 GCA_030773455.1 Actinomycetota bacterium | reverse complement strand
AGGACCGGGATGCCGGCCCACGCGCCCCCCCACTCGAACGCCGAGTAGTAGCCGAAGAGCCCGAGCAGCAGCTGCAGGAAGACGACCGGTCCACGGGACCAGGGCGAGAGCCGCCACAGCCCCACGGCAGCCGAGCCCAGCAGGACGGCGAAGAAGCCGACGTAGACCACCTCGGCCAGCGCCCGGGCCACGCTGTCGGGGGTCGAGGTGAACGTGAGGACGAGCAGCCACAGGGCGACCAGCGCCAGCGCCGCCGCCTCCACGCCGGCGACCACGGCCGCCCGGCGCACCGCCGGAGGAGCGACCGGCCGGTGCCGTTCGGTACGCGGGGCCGCGGCCTCGGCGGCGCCGCCGAACAGCCGTTCCGCCCGCCTGCGATCCCGCGGCGGTCTGGCTCCGGGCTGCTCCGTCACGACCGGGAGGGTACGCGCGCCGCAGGCCCGCGCCGGGTGCGCCGCGTCGCTGGCTAGCCTGGCGCTCATGCGCGCGCTCGTGGTGGCCAACCCCGCGGCGACGACGACCAACCGCGGCATCCGCGACCGCGTGCTCACCACCCTCGCCGGCGAGCTGCAGGTCGAGGTCGCCGAGACCACCCACCGCGGTCACGGCAGCGAACTGGCCCGCAAGGCCTGCGTCGAGGGGGTCGACATCGTCCTCGCGCTCGGCGGGGACGGCACGGTCAACGAGGTGGTCAACGGCCTGCTGCACGACGGTCCCGGCGAGCACGTGCCCCCGCTGGCCGTGGTGCCCGGCGGGTCGACGAACGTGTTCTCCCGCGCGCTCGGCCGTGCCCGGGACCCGCTGGCCGCGACGGCGGAAGTGCTCGACTCGCTGCGCGCCGGCCGCATCCGGCGGATTTCGCTCGGGACGGCCAGCGCCCGCGGCGTGAGTGCGGCGCCGGCCCGGCTGCCCGACCCGGCACTGGCCCAGGCCGCGGCCGACGCCGGGGCCGCGGCGCACCCCGAGTGGAGCGAGCCGCGCTGGTTCGTCTTCTCCGCCGGCCTGGGCTTCGACGCCGACGTCATCGGCCGGGTGGAGGCCCACCGCGCCCGCGGGGTGCGCTCCACCGGCCTGCTGTACGTGCTGGAGGCGACCGGCGCCTTCGTGTTCGGCCGCGAGCGCCGGGACCCGGCCATGACGATCCAGTTGGCCGGCGAGCCCGCCCTCGACGGCCTGTTCCTCTGCCTGGTCTCCAACGTCTCACCCTGGACCTACCTGGGCGCCCGCGCGGTCAACCCGACCCCGGATGCCTCCTTCGACGACGGCCTGGACGTCTTCGCGCTCGGCCGGACGGGCATCGTCCGGATGCTGCACCACGTGCGCGAGGTGTTCGCCGCGCGGCCCGATGTCCGGGGTGAGGGCGTGCACCGCTGGCACGACCGGACCGAGGTGACCCTCACCGCACGCCGTCCCCAGGGGTGGCAGCTCGACGGCGACCACCTCGGGACGGCGACCGGGTTGCGGGTGTGCAGCGTGCCCTCCGCGCTGACCGTCGTCGCCTGAGTCCGCCGGCCGCGTCGCAGCGGGCGCCGGCGAGCGAGGAGCGCAGCGGCAGGGGAAGCGACCGATCAACGCCACCGGCCGCGCCAGGGGACGGAACCGTTCCGATATCGGACCGTAAGCTGCGCTTTCTCACGAGGCGAGAGGTTTGTCAACGCAGCGCGCGGGGGGATCGTCTGGTCGAGTGGCGGCCCTATCACGCCCGTGGTGAGCTTGCTCACGAGGGGTCGACCGATGCCCTCGTTCTGCTTGACAGGCGTCCTCGCCGTGAAAACATCGCGGGAGAAAGCAACCTGTCGGTAACAAATGCATGAAGTCGCTGTGCCATGGCGCTGGTCACCCCGGTGCCGGCCTGCGGATCGGTCTCCGGCCGGCGACGACTGCACAACACCGTAGACGACATCGAGGAGAACACGGCCATGGACTGGCGCCACCGCGCGCTCTGCCGCGACGAGGACCCGGAACTGTTCTTCCCCATCGGGACGACCGGTCCGGCCCTCGTTCAGATCGAGCAGGCCAAGGGTGTGTGCCGGCGCTGCCCCGTCGTCGAGTCGTGCCTGGAGTGGGCACTGCGCGCGGGGCAGGACTCCGGCGTCTGGGGCGGACTGTCCGAGGACGAGCGGCGCGCGCTCAAGCGTCGTCAGGCCCGGACCCGCGTCCGCACCGCCTGAGCACACCGCACCACCGGCACCCGGGCCCCGCGCCCGGGGCCGCCACACTGCACCGCCGCGAGGCCGGCCCGGGATCCCCGGGCC
>JALYNA010000233.1 GCA_030773455.1 Actinomycetota bacterium | reverse complement strand
CGCCGGTGCCGGGAGCCGGCGCGGCGACGGCAGGCCCACCGCCGGACAGCAGTGCAGGCACCAGCAGCAGCAGGGGAGCGAGGACCCGTCGGCGCACGCCGGCAGCGTGCGATCCCGCGGCGGGCAGCGGGGCGCCGGACGGCGGTCTGTGGACGGCGCCAGCCGCTGGGGAGGGCCGCCTGAGGCGGGGCGTATGGTGGTCGGCGCGATCCGTCCGTGACGGGTCGACTTCGCGCGTCCTCTCGCCCGCTGGCAGCAGCGGGACGGTCACCACCCCGGTCCCCGCGGTCGCCTGCGGGGTCGTGGCGGCCCGGACGCCAGGGCGGAGCGCCACCCGGTGCCCGCGACAACCGAGGAGTGCGGCCCGGCGTGGCCGCGCGCAGAGCACAGAGAGGCTGCGGCCATGGCAGTCGTCAGCATGAAGCAGCTGCTCGACAGCGGCGTCCACTTCGGGCACCAGACCCGTCGCTGGAACCCGAAGATGAAGCGGTTCATCTTCACCGAGCGCAACGGCATCTACATCATCGACCTGCAGCAGACGCTCGGGTACATCGACAACGCCTACGATTTCGTCAAGCAGACGGTCGCGCACGGCGGCTCGATCCTGTTCGTCGGCACCAAGCGCCAGGCGCAGGAGGTCGTCGCCGAGCAGGCGCAGCGGGTCGGCATGCCCTACGTCAACCAGCGGTGGCTGGGCGGCATGCTCACCAACTTCTCCACCGTCCACAAGCGGCTGCAGCGGCTCAAGGAACTCGAGGACATGGAGCAGACCGGCGTGCTGGTCAGCCTGTCCAAGAAGGAGCAGCTGACGCTCAGCCGCGAGAAGGCCAAGCTGGAGCGCAGCCTCGGCGGTATCCGCGACATGCAGAAGGTGCCCAGCGCCGTCTGGATCGTGGACACCAAGAAGGAGCACATCGCCGTCGGCGAGGCCCGCAAGCTCAACATCCCGGTCGTCGCGATTCTCGACACCAACTGCGACCCCGACGAGGTCGACTACAAGATCCCGGGCAACGACGACGCCATCCGCAGCGCTGCGCTGCTGACCCGTGTCATCGCCGACGCCGTGGCCGACGGCCTCATGGCGCGGTCGGCCTCGCAGGCCAACGCCGGCCGCGAGGACGCCGGGCAGCCGGCCATCGGCGGCGACGAGCCGCTGGCCGACTGGGAGCGCGAGCTGCTCACCGGCCAGCAGGGTGACGCCGCGCCTGCCGACGCCACTGCCACGCCGCTGCCGGAGACCCCGGCTGAGCCCCCGGCCGTGTCCGCGACCGCGGTCGCCCCCGTCGAGGGCGTCCCCGCCACCGGCGACACGGACACCGGCACCCAGGGCGCCCAGAACGGCTGAGAAAGGACCCCGTCCTCCTCACCCCTCGTAAGAGGACCCCCTTGCCCCCCGCCACTCGCAAGCTCGCAGCGGGACCCTGCAAGGGAGCCAGCGGGACCCTGGACGGGGCCGCGCCGCCACCCACCCAACGAGACTCCGAGGAAGAGGCATGGCTGACTTCACCGCAGCCGACGTCAAGCGTCTCCGCGACGCCACCGGCGCCGGCATGATGGACTGCAAGAAGGCGCTCACCGAGGCCGAGGGCGACTACGACAAGGCCGTCGAGCTGCTGCGCATCAAGGGCGCCAAGGACGTCGGCAAGCGCCTCGAGCGCTCGACGACCAATGGCGTCGTCGTCAGCAGGGATGGCGCCCTGCTGGAGCTCGACTGCGAGACCGACTTCGTCGCGAAGAACGCCGACTTCGTCAAGCTCGCCGAGCGGCTGATCGAGATCGGCCTGCAGAGCAAGCCGGCCGACGCCGAGGCGCTGCTGGCGACCGAGGTCGAGGGCTCCACCGTGGCGGACCTGGTCGAGGGCGAGTCGGCCCGCATCGGCGAGAAGCTGGTGCTCAGTCGGTTCGCCGTCTTCGAGGGTCAGACCGCCACGTACCTGCACAAGCGGGCCACCGACCTGCCCCCGGCTATCGGTGTCGCGGTGCAGTACAGCGGCGGCAGCCAGGACGCCGCGCGCAGCCTGGCGATGCACATCGCCGCGGCCCGCCCGCGTTACCTCAGCCGCGAGGAGGTCCCGGCCGAGGCGGTCGAGACGGAGCGGCGCGTGGCCGAGCAGACCGCCAAGGAGGAGGGCAAGCCTGAGCAGGCGATCACCAAGATCGTCGAGGGTCGGGTCAACGCCTACTTCAAGGACTTCGTCCTGCTCGAGCAGCCGTCGATCACCGAGCCCAAGCGCACGGTCAAGCAGATCGTCGACGAGGCCGGCCTGACCGTGGAGCGGTTCGCCCGCTTCGAGGTCGGCCAGGCCTGAACAAGGACCCCGTCCTTCCCACCCCCATCGCAAGCTCGGGGCGGTGCCAGGGACGGGGCCACCGGCGTCCGCTCTTCGCACCGGCCCCGTCCCACCAGGGACGGGGCCGGTGGCGTGTCCGGGCACGGATGCCTGGGACCCCGCCCGCAAGCTGCCGTGCGCACCGTGCGGCAGGATCACGGGAACGACGCCGAGCGAGGGAAGAACCGTTGACCGACACCGCCGCGCCGGGCCACACCGCGCCCCTGTCCGCACCCACCGCCTTCGCACCCGCCGACGGTGCGGGCTACAAGCGGGTCCTGCTCAAGCTCTCCGGTGAGGCCTTCGGCGGCGGCAAGGTCGGGGTCGACGCCGGCATCGTCCGCAGCATCGCCGACCAGCTGGCCGCCGTCGTCCATGCGGGCACGCAGGTGGCCGTCGTCGTCGGCGGGGGGAACTTCTTCCGCGGCGCGGAGCTGTCCCAGGCCGGGATGGACCGCCGGCACGCTGACTACATGGGCATGCTGGGCACGGTCATGAACTGCCTGGCCCTGCAGGACTTCTGCGAGCAGGTGGGCCTGGAGACCCGGGTGCAGACCGCGATCACCATGGGGCAGGTCGCCGAGCCCTACATCCCGCGCAAGGCGGTCCGGCACCTGGAGAAGGGCCGGCTGGTCATCTTCGGCGCCGGAGCCGGCATGCCCTACTTCTCCACCGACACCGTTGCCGCCCAGCGCGCCCTGGAGATCGGCTGCCAGGTGCTGCTCATGGCCAAGAACGGGGTGGACGGCGTCTACGACGACGACCCGCGCACCAACCCGGACGCGACCATGTACGACGACCTCGACTACGGCACCGTGCTGGCCAAGCAGCTCAAGGTCGCCGACGCCACGGCGATCAGCCTGTGCATGGACAACGCGATGCCCATCGTGGTGTTCAACCTGCTGCGCGACGGCAACATCGCCCGTGCCGTGGCAGGTGAGAGGATCGGGACGCTGATCAGCGACCCGGCCTGAGCGCCGCCGCCGGCCAGCCCGCAGACCCGCACCCGCGGCGGAGCACTCCGCCGCACCAGGAGGAGAGACCCGTGATCGACGACACCCTGCTCGACGCCGAGGAGCGGATGGACAAGGCCCTGTCGGTCGCTCGGGAGGATCTCGGCTCGGTGCGCACCGGACGGGCCGCCCCGTCGATGTTTAACAAGGTCCTGGTCGACTACTACGGCACCCCCACGCCGGTGCCGCAGATGTCGTCGATCACCGTCCCCGAGGCCCGCATGGCGGTCATCAAGCCCTACGACACCAGCCAGCTGTCGGCCATCGAGAAGGCGATCCGCGACAGCGACCTGGGCGTCAACCCGACCAACGACGGCCAGATCATCCGCGTGGTCTTCCCGCAGCTGACCGAGGAGCGCCGCCGCGACCTGGCCAAGCAGGCCCGCGCCAAGGGCGAGGACGCCAAGGTCGCCATCCGCAACGTGCGCCGCCGGGCCAAGGAGGAGCTCGACCGCATCGTCAAGGACGGCGAGGCCGGCGAGGACGACGTCCGCCGCGCGGAGAAGGACCTCGACGACCTCACCGCCAAGCACACGCACGGCATCGACGAGGCGGTCAAGAACAAGGAGGCCGAGCTGCTCGAGGTCTGAGCGGCCCCACCTCCCGCCATGACTCCCGACCCCGACACCGGGCCCATTCCGCTCGTCGGCCAGCGCCCGGCACCACCGCCACAGCCGGCCCTCCCGCCGCGGAGGGGGACCGAGCTGCGCACCGCGCCGCTCCCTGCTCAGCAACCGGCGACCGCCGAGCCGTCCCGGCTGCAGCCGGGGACGACCGGGGACGGGGTTCCCCCCTCGACGACCGAGTCCGTCGGCCCGGACCTGGTCCACGGGAAGGGGAAGAAGCCGGGGCGAGCCGGTCGCGACATGGTCGCCGCCGTCGGGGTCGGCGTCGGCCTGGCCACGGTCATCCTGCTCTCGCTCCTGGTCTACCGGCCGGCGTTCCTGCTGGTGCTGCTGGTCGCCATCCCCGTCGGCGTCGTAGAGCTCACCCGCGCCCTGGAGGCCGGGGGCGTTCGTGCCCCGCTGGTGCCGGTCCTCGCCGGCACCGTGGCGATGCTCGCCCTGGCCTGGACCCGCGGGCCCTCGGGGCTGGTCGTGGCGTTCCTGCTGACCGTCCTCGCCGTCCTGCTGTGGCGGCTGGGTGACGGACCGGAGGGCTACCTCCGGGACGCATCGGCCGGCGTGCTGGTCGCGCTGTACGTGCCGCTGCTGGCCGGATTCGCCGTCCTGCTGCTGGTTCCCGACGACGGCGCGGCCCGGGTGCTCGCCTTCATCGCCACGGTCGTCGGCAACGACGTCGGCGGCTTCGCGGCGGGCGTGCTCCTCGGCAAGCACCCGATGGCCCCCTCGGTCAGCCCGAAGAAGTCCTGGGAGGGGATGGCCGGGTCCGTCGTGGCCTGCGTGCTGGTCGCCACCCCCCTCGTGACCCTCGCCGTCGGCGGGCCGTGGTGGGGCGGGGTGCTCTTCGGCGTCGCCCTGGCGGTCAGCGCGACCGCCGGCGACCTCGGCGAGTCGCTGATCAAGCGCGACCTCGGCATCAAGGACATGGGCCAGCTGCTGCCCGGCCACGGCGGCATCATGGACCGGCTGGACTCGCTGCTGCCCTCGGCGGCCGTGGCCTATCTCCTGCTGTCGGTGGTCGCGCCGGCCTGAAGAAGGACCCCCTACCCCCCCGCCACTCGCACGCTCGCGGCGGGACCCTGTAGGGGGCCGGACAACGTCCCACGTGGACCCGACCGGGACGAACCCGCGCCGGGCGTACCAGTGCCGCGGCCAGTCGGCGGCGCCGGCCTCCAGCACCACCAGGTCGCACCCAAAGCCCGCGGCCTGGTCCAGCGCCGCGGCCAGGACGGCGTCCCCGTGCCCGTGCCCGCGCGCCGCGGGGTCGGTGGTCAGCGACTCGACCGCAGCGGTCGCGCCGTCGACCCGCAGCTGACCGGCCGACACCACCCGGCCCTCCTCCTGGACGGCGAGCGAGAGGACCCCCTCCTGGGTCTCCTCGCGTGCTCGGAGACGCCAAGGAGCGGGCCGAGGCGCGGTCACGGCTCCGTTGGATCCCGCCCCCGGCAGGTCGCCGCGCCACGCGTGGTCCCACAGGTCGTGCACCTCTCGCTGATCGACCGCGTCGGCGCGGCGCCCCCGAGGCGGAGGCGTGGCCGGCCGGGTCATCACCAGCAGCTCCTCGGCCTGCCACCCGCGACCGGCCAGCCCGCGGCGACGTCGTCGGCACCGGCCCAGGCCAGCGTCGCGGCCAGGTGCGGCCAGGCTGCGTCGGCCGCGACCGCGGCTGCGGCCGTCGCGACGCTGCCGGCGTCCACCGGTTCGGTGAGCACCAACCCGTTGTGGTCCCGCGAGTACGGAAACCGCGGGTCCAGGACGGCGACCCCACCGGGGACGTCCCGCACCTCGGCCGCCCGCCGGGTCCGCACCGGAGAGGGTGAGCGCGAGGGCGCGGCCCAGCGCGTCGTCCGGGCGGGGGAGGACCGACTCGGCGGGCGCCCGGTACGGGACGACGGCGACGACGGCACTGGCCGGCAGGGGGCCGTGCAGGTGCGGGAAGCGCATGCCGGGCGGGTCGCCGGGCACTCCGGGGGCCCAGCGCACCGGGTCGGACAGCCCGGCGGAGTCGACGACGAGCAGCACCAGGTCCCGCCGTCCCGGGAAGAGCCGCCCAGACGGGAGGTGAACCTGCTCGGGGGTGGACAGGTGCACGAACCCCTGCTCGGCCAGGGACGGCGGGCGCAGCGCCCCCTCCTCGAGCGTCGCGCGCCAGACCGCGGGTTCCACGAGGTGGACGAGGACGGCCGTGTCGGTCACGCATGCGATCCTGCCGGATGCCCGGCGACATCGATCGGATCGCCACGGGACAGCGACCCTTCGCCGGCGAGGGGAAGGCGGATGGAACTGCGGCCCGGTGGCTGGCTGCTGAGTTCGTCCGCTCCCTGGTCGGCCGGCCGCTGGCCCAGACCCCCACGGCGGCCGCATCGGCTGCCTCGCCGGGGCCCGGACGTTCGCCGGGTGAGGGCTCAGCGCAACGCGCGCGGTGGCAGCGGAGGGGAACCGAAACGGAGGAGATTACCGTCGGGGTCGACGTGCGCCCCTTCCTCGAGGCCGTAGTCGGTCGGCTCGGGCGGGTCCAGCAGGCCGTCGACGCCCGCGGCGACCCACTCCTCGTACAGGGCGCCGGCATCATCCACCCACAGGTAGGCGCAGGACGTCGTCCGCGCCTGGTCGATGTCCTCGACCTGGGCGAGGTGGAGCTCCACGCCGTCCCGGGAGGCGTAGCCGTAGGAGGCCGGGCCTTCGTAGGCCTCGACCGTGAAGCCCTGCCTTTCATAGTGGGCCAGGGCCCGCACCAGGTCGGTGGTGACGAGGACCGGGGCGATCCGGCGGACGGTGGTGGTCACGCGGCGCACGATAGCTGCGGGCGCCCCTCCGGAGAGGCCTGGCAGCGTCGTCGCAGTGGGCGGTGGATCAACGCGGGGCTGGTGTTCGACATCGCGATGCAGGCATCGATCCGCCAGCACGCCGACCTGGGCACGGCGCGCTGACTCAACCGACCAGTGGCGGGTCGGGGTCGATGCCGCGGGCCCGCAGCGCGGACTCGACCGCCTCGCACACGGTGCGCACGACGGCCATCCGCGCCCACCGCTTGTCGTCAGCGGCCACGACGTGCCACGGGCCGGCGTCGGTGTCGGTGCACTCCAGCATCTCCTCGACGGCGGCCTCGTAGGCGGGGCGCTTCCCGCGGTTGCGCCAGTCCTCGTCGGTGAGCTTCCACGCGCGGTACGGGTCGTCGCGGCGGGACTCGAAGCGGCGCAGCTGCTCTTCGGGGGAGACGTGCATCCAGAACTTGACCAGGACCATGCCCTCGGCCGCCAGCGTCGTCTCCAGGTCGACGATCTCGCCGTAGGCCCGCCGCCACTGCTCCTCGGACGCGAAGCCCTCCACCCGCTCGACGAGTACCCGGCCGTACCAGGTGCGGTCGAGCACCGCCATGCCGCCCCGGCCGGGCAGCACCGGCCAGAACCGCCACAGGAAGTGGTGCCGCTTCTCGTCGTACGTTGGGGCGGCGAACTGCGCCACCCGGACGTGCCGGGGGTCCAACGGAGCCACCAGGCGCTTGATCGCACCACCCTTGCCCGACGCGTCCCAGCCCTCGAAGACCACGCACAGCGGCGGACCGAGGCGGTGCTCAGCGATCTGACCGCCCAGCAGCAGGCGGAGATGGAGCAGCCGGCTACGCGCCCGCTCCAGGCGCACCTCGGCCTCCTTCTTGCCCAGCCGGGCTGACAGGTCGACCTCCGCCAGGCGCCTCATGGGCCCAGCGTCGCACGGATGATCGATCAGCGGAGCGGACTCATGCAGACCTCCACGGTGCCCGACGGAGGGCGCGTCGACCGGGCCTTCCGCCGGCCCTCCGGGGGTCGCATCCGGCGGGGCACTCACGTGAGGTCGGTCAGCCCACGCTTCGGCCTACAGCCGCTGTCTCGGCGGTCTGGGAAGCGGCGGCGCGCTCGTCCAGATCGTCAAGCGTCAGCAGCTGGGCCGGCGGACGGTCGATGATGCTGCTCGACGTGCAGTCCAGGCTCAGCGGCACGTGGAGCAGCTCACCGGGCTGGAGCAGCCGCCAGCCGGGGTCCTCGTCCATGCGCTCGGTGGCTACCACGACGGAGCGGCAGCTCAGGAGGTCGGGGGAGCGGACTCGCATGGTGCCCGCCGAGCTGGACTCGTCGAGCTGCCGGCACGCGTGCGGCCCGCCGACGTCGCGCTCCAGGACGAACAGGTCGTGCGTCTGCGGGTAGCGCAGCGCCCACAGGTCGGTTGCCGTGGCCAGCACGAAGTTCAGCGAGTAGACGGGCAGGTGGTCCGCCACCCAACTGATGGCCGCCCGGATGCCGGTCTCGACGTCCCCGCCGTGCGCCTCGGTCTCCCGCGTGATCAGGGCGAACAGGCGCTCGCTGTCGGTGTCGCCCCGTACCAGCGCGCGGTGCTCGGCGAGCCGTCGCTCCAGCTCATCGAGCCCCCACAGCACCCCGTTGTGGGCGAACAGCCTCCCGGACTGCTCGAACGGGTGCGTGTTCTGCAGCGCAGCGGGACCCGTGGACGCGAAGCGCAGGTGCGCGACGAAGGTCCGGGAGCGTTCCTGCCGCGCCTCGCAGGCGAACGCCTCGTCGTCGACCGCGCGGATCGCGCCCTTGTCGACCTCGGGGCGGTCGTCCTCCTCGAAGGTGCCGATCCCGAAGCCGTCGGGCTGGGTGTGGCTCTGCCTGGCCAGACTGCCCGGGGCCTCCAGCAACCAGAAGGTCGCACTGACCCGCCGCTCTCCCCCGTGCAGCCCGAACAGCCGGCACATCTGAGCTCGCCTGCCTTCCGCCGCCCGCTTCCGCCCAGGCTAGTTCAGTTGACCCGTCTGCGGACCTGACCAGCGCGACTCAGCGAGGCGACGACCGGCCTCGGTTGAGGTGCCGGGGCCGACGACCAGGTCTGCACCCTCGAGCGCGACCTCAGGCCCCGGCACAGCACCAGTCCGACCGAGCTGGCACCGTTCACACTGAAGATGCCGTAGTACGTTTTCCGCGATGGAGGTCCTCGGCTCGGCGTTTCCGTCACGACGTCGACGAGCCGGACATCCAGCACGCGGCGCGCCACGCGGCCGTAGAGGAGATCGGCAATGACCCTGTTCGCTACCTCGTCCTCGGCCCGGACCGGGCCGGCAACCTGCTCGAGCTCGTCGTCCTGGACCGCCCACAGGGTCCGGCCGTGATCCGCGCGATGCCGATGCGCCCGCAGTACCGGCGCCTGCTGGAGGGCCGGCCATGAGCGCCCACGGGACCAGGCCGGACTGCACCCCGATCACCGACGACGTCATCGAGGCGCTCGCCGACGAGGCCGAGCGCGGCTACGACGTCGACACGCTGCTCGAGCGTCGCAAGCCCGGGCGTCCTCCGACCGGCACCGCACCCGCCGTGGTCGACTCGGTCCGGCTCGACCCGGAGCTCAAGCGCGAACTGCTGCTGCGCGCCGCGGAGGAGGGAATCAGCGTCTCCGAGCTGATCCGGCACGCCCTCCGGCAGTACCTCTGGGTGGGCTGACCGCCCGCGCAGCAGAGGACCGGCTCGCGTTCTCACCGCGACCGTCAGACCCTCCCGGTCAGCTAGCCGTGGCCCGCACCCGCTCGGACGCCTTCGCCCGCTGCCGCACCTGCGCCAGCACGTGCGGAGCCGCCCAGCCGGTCATCCGCTCCACCTGCTCCGCCGCGTACCCCTGCTCGACCAACCGGACCGCGTCGTCGAGCGCCCACCCCGCCTTCGGGGAGCTCATGCTCCGCACCTGCACGGGAGCGGACCGACGACCGGGAGCAGGGGGACGCGCCATGCCTCGATGATCACACGCCCCCGCCCCACGTCCTGCCGAGAGGCGGACCTACGCGGGGAGGTCCATCCGACCGCCGCGCTGTGACAGCCCTGAGTCTTGCCCGACCGGCGCCAGGTCTTGCCCGATGTCTTGCCCGCCGGCCAGCACACGTGTCGTCGGCGGTCCCCCACCCACGCTCCACCCCGGCACCCGGCCGCCGGCGTCCAGCGCGTCCGCTGCTGACATTCTGCTGACACGCCACAAAGGCCTGATCAACCTCTCGGTTGATCAGGCCTTTGACCTGCGGTTCCTCGTAGCGGGGGCAGGATTTGAACCTGCGACCTCTGGGTTATGAGCCCAGCGAGCTACCGAGCTGCTCCACCCCGCGTCGGCGTGCGTGGAGAACACTACCGGGCCGGTCTCCTGCCGAGCA
>JALYNA010000232.1 GCA_030773455.1 Actinomycetota bacterium | reverse complement strand
CGGCCGGACATGATCATCGGCGACATGGACTCGGTCAGCGACGACGTCCTGCGCTCGGGCGCCGAGGTCGTCGTGCACGCCTACCCCGACGGCCGCGCCCCGGGCCTGGCCCGCGTGCAGGACCTCGGCGTCGCGGCGATCACCTTCCCGGCCGCGGCCACCAGCGAGGACATCGCGATGCTGCTGGCCGACGAGAAGGGCGCCACGCTCATCGTCGCGGTCGGCACCCACGCCACCCTGGTGGAGTTCCTCGACAAGGGCCGCGGTGGCATGGCCTCGACCTTCCTCACCCGGCTGCGGCTAGGCGGCAAGCTCGTCGACGCTAAGGGCGTCAGCCGGCTCTACCGCAGCCGCATCTCGACCCTGACGCTGGTCGTCCTGGTCCTCGCCGCCTTGCTGGCCATCGGGTCGGCCCTGGCCGTCTCCGCGGCCGGGCGCGTCTACCTGGACCTGCTGGTCGACCAATGGAGCAGCTTCGTGTTCTGGCTGGAGAACCTCGTCACGTGATCGACTTCCGCTACCACCTGGTCTCGCTGATCGCGGTCTTCCTGGCCGTCGCTCTGGGCATCGTCATCGGCACCACCGCCCTGAACGCGCCGATCCTCGAGGACCTCGAGGGGCAGGTGGCCGCGCTCGCCGAGGACAAGCGGGAGCTGGAGACCCGGACCCAGGAGCTGCAGGCCCAGGTGGACGGCGGGGACGCCTTCGGGACCGCCGTCGCCCCCGCCCTGGTCGCCGGCAGCCTCGCCGGGCGCAGCGTCGTCCTGGTCGCCACCGGTGAGGACGTCGCCACCGAGACCGTCGAGGAGGTCACCACCCTCGTGGGCCAGGCGGGCGGCACGGTGATCGGCACCGTCCGGCTGCAGCCGGGGTACACCGATCCGGCCACCGCCGCCGAGGTGCAGAGCTACGTCACCGGGCCGGGCCTCCCGACCGGCGTCGCACTGCCCGAGACGGACGACACCGGGCAGCTGGTCGGCTCGCTGCTGGCCCGGGTGCTGATGCGCCCGGCCGCGCCCGGCGCGACCGCGCCGGACACGGCCGCGCTGTCCTCCGTCCTCGCCGGACTCCGCGCCCTCGACGTGCTGGACGTGGACTCGCCGTCGGTCGCCCCGGCCGACTTCGCGGTGCTCCTCACCGCCGGCGCCCCCGTCGAGGAGGACGCCGTGGCGCGCTCCGACACCCTCGTGGACCTGGCGTTGGCCCTTGACGCGGCCGGGTGGGGCGCCGTCGTCGCCGGGGACCTGGCCTCGGCCGGCGAGACCGGGCTGGTCGGCGTCCTGCGATCCGACCCGGAGGACTCCGCCGCCGTCTCCACCGTCGACAACGTCGACGCGGCGTCCGGCCGGATCAGCACGGTGCTCGCCCTCGGGCGGGAGCGCGAGGGCACCTCCGGCGCCTACGGCATGGGTGAGGACACCCAGCCGGTGCCGCCGGTCCCCGCCGCGGCCCCGTGACCCGCCGGCGGTCCGACAGCGGGGTGCGGCGCCGGATACTGCTCGCGCTCGGCGGCGCGGCCGCCGCCCGGCTGGGCCTGGTCGGCGCGACCGCGCTGGACGGGCGCCCGGCCGGCGCGCGGTGGCGGCGCACCAACCACGCCGGCCGCCCGGTCACCCTGCTGGGCGGCCCGGCGCTCGCGCTGGCCGCGACGGCCTCCGCGGTCGTCGGCGCCCCGGCCGGTACCCGGGCGGCTGCTGCCGTGGTCGGCACGGTCTCCGGTCTGGTCGGCGGCTACGACGACCTCGCCGGCGCCCGCCCCGAGCAGGCGCGGGACAAGGGACTGGCCGGGCACCTGCTCGCGCTACGCGCCGGCCGGGTCTCGGCCGGCGTGGTCAAGGTGGCCGGCATCGGCGCCGCCGCCGCGACCGCGGCAGCGCTCGAGCGGCAGGTCGGGGGCGCCCGCACGCTCGCCGACGCCGTCCTCACCACCGGGCTGGTCGCCGGCGTCGCCAACCTGGTCAACCTGCTCGACCTGCGTCCCGGCCGGGCGGCCAAGGCCGTGCTGCTCTGCGCTGCCGCGGGGCTGGGCGGCCCGTCGGGTCCGTTCGTGGCCGGCCCGCTGGGCGCGGCCCTCGCGGTGCTGCCGGCCGACCTGGCCGAGCAGGTCATGCTCGGCGACTGCGGCGCCAACGCCGCCGGCGCCCTGCTCGGGCTGCGGCTGGCCGGCGTCTCGG
>JALYNA010000231.1 GCA_030773455.1 Actinomycetota bacterium | reverse complement strand
GCCCCGCCGCCGCCTGCCCGGCCCGGACCCGGCGCCCGCGCCTGGGGCCTGTGGCTGGGCTGGTGGCGCCGGCTGACCGCCATGCGGACGGCGATCATCCTGCTGTTCCTGCTGGCGGTGGCGGCGATCCCGGGGTCGCTGCTGCCGCAGCGCTCGCTGAACCAGAACGCCGTCCGCCAGTACTTCGCCGACCACCCGACTCTGGCACCGGTGCTCGACCGGCTCTACGCCTTCGACGTCTTCGGCTCGCCGTGGTTCGCCGCGGTGTACCTGCTGCTGTTCGTCTCGCTGATCGGCTGCGTCGTCCCCCGGCTGGCCGAGCACGTCCGCGCGCTGCGGGCCGCTCCTCCTCCGGCGCCGCGCCGGCTGCTGCGGTTGCCCGACTCCGGGGAGCTCAGCACCGCGCTGCCCGGCCCGGCCGCCCTCGACGTGGTCGAGGAGGAGCTGCGGGTGCGGCGCTTCCGCGTCGTCCGCCGTTACGGCGAGAACGGCTCCGAGCTTTCGGCCGAGAAGGGCTTCTGGAAGGAGAGCGGCAACCTGCTGTTCCACCTGTCCCTGGTGGCGCTGCTGCTCGGCCTGGCCGGCGGCAAGCTGTGGGGCTACGAGGGCAGCATTCTGGTCACCGAGGGCCAGGGCTTCTGCAACGCCTTCCAGCAGTACGACACGCACTCCTCCGGCGCGCTGGTCGACAGCGGCGACCTCAGCCCGCTCTGCATCGACCTCGAGGACTTCCGCGCCGAGTACGAGGAGGACCTCACCGCGGCCTCCTTCACCGCCGACATCCGCTACGGCGGGCCCGGCGAGGAGGGGCGGCCCACGACGATCGGGGTCAACGACCCGCTCCGGCTCGACGGCGACCGGGTGTACGTGACCGGCCACGGGTACGCGCCGCGCTTCACCGTCACCCTCCCCGACGGGACGGCCTTCACCGATGTCTCCGCGCCGTTCCTGCCCTCGGACCAGACCACGATGGCCAGCGAGGGCGCGCTCAAGCTGCCCGACCTTGGCGCCGGCGTGGAGGACCAGCTGGCCATCGAGGGCTTCTTCGCCCCGACCGGGCTGATGCAGGGCGGCGTCCTGACCTCCATCGACCCGCGGCCGCTGAACCCGCAGGTGGCGATCCTGGCCTACCAGGGCTACCTGGGTCTGGACTCCGGCCTGCCGCAGTCGGTCTACTCCCTCGACGCCAGCCAGATCGAGCGTGGCCGGCTGAACGAGGTGGGCCGGGCCAACCTGGCGGTCGGCGAGACGCTGACCCTCCCCGACGGGACGGCGGTCACCTTCACCGGCGTCTCCCAGTTCGCCGCGCTGCAGTTCTCGCACGACCCCGGCCAGGTGTGGGTGCTCGCCACGGCGATCAGCGTGCTGGTCGGCCTGCTCGCACTGCTCGTGCTGCGCCGCGAGCGCTTCTTCGCCCGCGTCGGCCCGGCCCCCGACGGCGGCGGTACCGTGCTGACGGTCGGCTCGCTGACGCGTGGGGGCGGCGAGAGCGCCACCCGCTTCGCCGCGCTGACCGGCCAGTTGCAGGCGGCGCTCGACGAGCGTGCCCCGACCCCCTCCGCCCCGCCGTCCGGCGGGGCCGCACCGGAACCGGAGGTCCCCCCGCGTGACCGTTGACCCGTCGCTGGCCGAGCTGTCGGACACGCTCTTCTCCATCGCCGTCGCGCTCTACTCGGTCGCCGTCGTGGCGTTCTCCGCGCAGCTGGCGTTCGGCCGCCGCCCGGCCCGGCAGCTGGTCCCCGCGGGGGCCGGCGCCGCAGCCGAGGGGCCCGCCGCGCCGTCCCGCAGCGACCGCTGGGGGCTGGCCGGGCTCGCGGTCACCGTCCTCGGCGCCGCCGTGCACGCCGGCGTGCTGGTCACCCGCGGCATGGCCGCCGACCGGCTGCCCTGGGGCAACATGTACGAGTTCGCCACCGCCGTCGTCCTCGTCGGCGTGGTGGTCTACCTCGTGCTGGCCGTCCGGATCCCGGCCGTCCGCGACATCGGCGCCTTCGTGCTGGCGCCGGTGGTCATCGCCATGGTCGCGATCGGGCTGTTCCTCTACACCGAGACCGGTCCGCTGGTCGCCGCGCTGCGCTCGAGCTGGCTGGCCGTGCACGTCAGCAGCGCCATCCTCGGCTCCGGCATCTTCTTCGTCAGCGGTATCGCCAGCGTGCTGTACCTGCTGCGCGCCGCCCCCGGGGCCGGCGAGGACGGCGGTTCGGCGTTCTCCCGGCTGCCCGCGGCGGCGACGCTGGACCGGGTGGCGCACCGCACCGCGGTCTTCGGCTTCCCGATCTACACGTTCGCGATGATCGCCGGCGCCATCTGGGCCGAGAGCGCGTGGGGCCGCTTCTGGGGCTGGGACCCCAAAGAGACCTGGATGTTCATCTCCTGGGTCGTGTACGCCGGCTACCTGCACGCGCGGACGACCGCCGGCTGGCGGGGGCGCCCGGCGGCGTGGGTCAACGTCGTCGGCTTCGCCGTCGTCCTGTTCAACCTGCTGTACGTGAACATGGTCTCCACCGGCCTGCACAGCTACGGCGGGCTCGACTGAGCCGGTCGCCGGCCCGTCCTCCCGGGCGACAGGGGTCCCCCGGCCGGGCGGTGTACCGGTGACGAGCGGGACCGGCCGTGCTTGCATGCCCCCATGTCGCGCTGGAGGGAAGCTCCCCGTGGGTAGGCACTCGGCTCGCGAGGGGGCCGCGGTGGATCCCGTGGTCGCCGCCGCGCTCGCGCAGCGTGCAGCGGGCGTTCCCGCGGCACGGCACGGCGACCTGCGTGCGGAGGGCACCGAGAGCGGTCTGGGCTGGCCGGGGACGTCGACGACACACGAGGGACTGGGCTGGCCCGGCGGGCTCTCGGACGAGGTGCCTGAGGCCGCGCCGGCCGGGGAGCCGTCCCAGCGGCGCCGCGGGTGGCGGCGCCTCTTCCGCGCCGCCTGAGGCTCCGCCGCTCTCAGGCCGGCGAGCCGTCGTCGCGCCGGGTGCGGCGCTCCAGCTCGCGTAGGAACTCCGGATCGTCGTCCGGCGCCACCGGGCGGACGGCGCGCTTCGGCCGGGCGCGCCCCGGCTCCCGGACTCGGCCGGGCCCGCCCTTTTCCGCCGCGCGCAGCACGAGCACCACCACGGCGACCGCCACCACCAGCACCACCACGAAGGCCATGGCGGCCCACCCCCCTCGCCGATCCAGCCCGAGTGCACCCACAGTACGTGCAGGGGCGATACTCGACCGCGCACGCGGCGGCAGGTGCTACCCCGACCCCGTCGACCGGCGGGCAGGCGACCCACGCGCCGGGTGACCGAGATCCCGGCACCGCAGGCCGCCACCGGCGCGTTGCACAGGACGAGAGGCGTCGCCCGCACGCGGGCGGCGGTCGTGCCGAACACCACCGAGGAGGGCCGTCATGGCGGAGAGGGCAGAGC
>JALYNA010000230.1 GCA_030773455.1 Actinomycetota bacterium | reverse complement strand
GCGCTGCGCGCCACTCGCCGCCGCATGCACCTGGTGCTCCAGGACCCCTACCAGTCGCTGCACCCGGGGATGCGCGTGGGCCAGGCCGTCGGGGAGCCGCTCGCCATCGCCGGTGTGCGGCGTCCCGAGCGGGCGGCTCCGGTCGCCGGTGCGCTCGAGGAGGTCGGCCTGCGCCCCGCCGAGGCGTTCGCGCACCGCTACCCGCACGAGATGTCCGGCGGCCAGCGGCAGCGCGTCGCCCTGGCCCGGGCGCTCGTCGGCCGACCGGAGCTGGTCATCGCCGACGAGCCGACGTCGATGCTCGACGCCTCACTGCGCGCCGGCATCCTCGCGCTCGTCACCGCCATCCGGGACGCGCACGGGACGGCGTTCCTGTTCGTCACCCACGACCTGGCGATGGCCCGCTACGTCGCCGACCGGATCGCGGTGCTGCAGCACGGCCACGTGGTCGAGTGCGGCGAGACCGAGCAGCTAATCGGCGGTCCTGACCACCCCTACACCCAGACGCTGCTCGCGGCCAGCGAGAGCGTCCGCTGACCGAGAGGATGCCCCGATGACCCGCCGCAAGCTCGTGTTCTTCGCCTCCGCCGACCCGCGGACCAACCCCCGCCCGGTCTGGTCGGCGTACCACTTCGCCAGCGTCGCCGCCCGGTCAGGGCTGGAGGCGGAGGTCCGCCTGGCCGGCGACGCCGTCCGCATCGCGCAGCCCGACGGCTCCCCGCCGGGACCGGATGGCGACGACGTGCGGGACAAGGCCCGGCAGGGCGCGACGGCACCGTACCTCGTCTCGCTTTGACCGTCGTGCGTCGACACCCGTGCGGTGTCCGAAGAGCAGGTGGCGAGCATCGGCGGCGTGCGGCGCAACCTCGGCGACATCCTGACCGAGGTCGCCGACGGGGCCTCCGAGCTGATCTACCTCGGCTGACCGTAAGGCCCAGGACGTTGCAGCGAGCCGGTGGGTTCGGCCAGGGGCGTAACCGCGCAGCGGCGGGCGCATGCCGACTTCTTCCGTGGCCTGCCACCGTTCGGTGGGCCCACTGTGGCCGGCATCAGGGCTGGACGAGTACTTCTCGCCGCTGTGGAGCCGACGGCGGCTGCCAACAGCAAGAGAGGTTCCCCCGGTAGCCCGGACACCTGTTCAGTTGGCCGCCGCGGTCGCGAGGGCCGGTTGGTGGGTCTGTTCGTGGTGCTGCTGCTCGTACTGCTTTGGGCTGAGGTAGCCGAGGGAGGAGTGCAGGCGCTCGCGGTTGTACCAGCTCTCGATCCACTCGAAGATCGCCATATCGGCGTCGTGTCGGATGGGCCAGACGTGCCGGTAGAGCAGCTCGGTCTTGATGGTGCCCCAGAAGCTTTCGCTCATCGCGTTGTCGTAGGCGTCCCCGACGGACCCCATCGACGCGGCAATGCTCGCGTCGGCCAAGCGCTGGCTGAACGCCAGGCTGGCTGCCGTGGTCGGCGTGATGGGTCAGCTGCCCGCGGATGACGTCGCGGCGGAACAGGGCCATCTCCAGAGCCGACTGCACCAGCGGCGTGGTCATCCGGTCGCTCATGCACGAGCCGACGATCTGCCGGCTGAACACGTCCAGGACGCCGGCGAGGTAGAGGAACCCTGCTGCGTGCGGACGTAGTGAAGTCCGCGACCCAGAGCCGGTTCGGCGCGTCAGCGGTGAAGTTTCTCTCGACCAGGTCCGGCGCCCACGTGGCGTCCGGGTCGGCGACGGTGGTGCGCCAGTGCCGGCGCAGGCACACACCCTGCAGGCCGGACTCGCCCCCAGCCGCTCGACCCGCGTACGCCCGACCCGGTGCCCGTTGAGCGCGAGTTGAGCATGCACACGCGGCGAGCCGTACGTGCCGTGGCTGCGCTCGTGGATCGCCTCGATCCGCTCGAGCAGCCCGGCGTCGGCCACCGCCCGAGCGGAGGGCCGCGACCGCGGGCCGCCCGGACGGTGGTCGTAGTAGGTGCTGGCGTGCAGGCCCACGGCCCGGCACAGGAGCCTGACTGCGAAGCGGTCCCGGTGATCCTCGACGGAGGTCACCGCGACGTCCCGCTGCGCCGCACCGGGTCGAGCTCCTGGGCGACATACGCACTCGCCAGCCGGAGGATCTTCGTTCGTGCGGCGGCGCTCCTCGTTATCCCGCCGCAGCCGGCGGAGCTCGGCCAGCTCCTCCTTCGTCGGCAGGTCCGGGCGTTCACCGGACTCCGCCTCCGCGGCCCGGACCGCTTTGCGCAGCGACTCAGAGCCGATCCCGAGCTCGGCCGCGATGTGCGCAACCGGCCGGCCCGAGGACTTCACCAACTCAACCGCCCGGCGCAAGACCTCCGGGTCGTACCTACGTGGTGCAGGCACCTCGCGTGCCCCCCTCCGCCTGGCGCAGCCAAGCATCAGGGTGCCGGGCTACCGGGGGAACCCACCTCCGCCCCGTAGGCTGCGGTTGGAAACGAGGCGGCCTCGGCCGTTGTCACGCAGTACCGCCCCGCCAGGTAGGCAGCACTAGGCGTCTGGGCGCGCCTGGTCGCTCAGGGGTGCCCTCGTGCGGAGTTCGAGGGGCTGGACTGGGGGCGGACCCGACTGAGGTTCTTTGTCGGGGCGGCGGTCCGGCCGGGTGACGTCGGCGCCTATCTGCTTGACGAGCATGTTCCCGTACTGCCGCTGCGGTGGTCCCTGCACCGGACGCCGTCACGATGAGCGGGGGCCAACCCAGTGGCACTGTCCTTGGGGGCGGGAGGGTGGAGGGGCGTGCTCCCGCTCGATCCGGGGGAGAAGGGTCCTCCTCCCAGCGGTTTCACCGGGCATCAGGGCCAGGATCCGAGCGACGACGAGATCGCGTCCTGACTGCGGGCCAGGCCCTGCGCCAACGTAGCGCTCCGCTATCCAGACGGGGTGCTGGGCCTGGACGTGGACGACTACCGGCGGCCC